>NZ_JACGAU010000006.1:0-103881 GCF_020137595.1 Campylobacter sp. RM12640 | reverse complement strand
TATAATTTATTAAAAAATCTTTTTTAATTCTTCTAAAGCCTTAAATCTGTGGCTAATTTTATTTTTTTCATCTTGACTAAGCTCTGCAAAAGTCTTACTTAATCCTAAAGGAATAAACATACTATCATAGCCAAAACCATTATTACCGCTTTCTATTTTACTAATCGTTCCATCACAAACGCCTTTTGCAAATTCTATCTTTGAATTAGTAATTAAGCATAAAACACAAACAAAACTAGCCTTACTAAAATCAACTCCAACTTTTGTTAATTCAAGGCGTAATTTTTCTCTATTTTTAGCATCTTTTTCATCACTAAAATCATTTGCGTATCTAGCAGAAAAAATACCTGGAGCATTATCTAAAGCCTCAACGCAAAGACCACTATCATCAGCTAATACTGCATAATTTTTCTTATCTTCTTCGCTTAATTTATCCCACAATGCTTTTGCTTTAATTTTTGCATTTTGTTTAAAACTATTTCCATTTTCAATAGGATTAAAATCACTCACAAAATCACTTGCTAAATAAAGCTCACAATTTGTTAATAATTCTTTAAATTCTTTTAATTTACCACTATTTGAACTCGCAATTATTATTTTCATTATCTATCCTTTATAATTTTTAGTATTATAAGTAATAAAAATACCAAAAGGACAAACCATTAAAGATTTAATAATTATTGGAGCTGGAGCAGCGGGATTATTTTTGGCTGCTAATTTAAAAAAAAATGCTTTAATTTTAGAGCAAAATAACGCCGTTGCTAAAAAACTTTTAATAAGTGGTGGTGGCAAATGCAATGTAACAAATGAAAATATCAATATTAAATCGTATTTATGCGATGATTATGATAAATTAAAGCAAAGTTTAGATGAGTTTAGCTATCAAGATAATCTTAATTTTTTTAAAGGAATTAAGTTTAATAAAATTAGAAATAAGCAGTTTTTTGCTCCTAATTCTTCATTAATCCTTGATAGATTATTAAGTCAAAATAAATCAAAAATTATGCTAAATACTAAAGTTTTAGGCTTAGAAAAGGCAAATAATTCTTATAAAATCATCACAAATAAAGGCGAGTTTTTAGCTAAAAATGTAGTAATTGCTACCGGTGGAATTTCTTTTGCTACTTTAGGAGTAAGCGATATTGCATTAAAAATTGCAAAAGAATTTCAAATAGGATTTAGCGAGTTTTTACCTGCTTTAGTGCCACTTACTTTACAAAAAGATGAGTTTTTTATGAAAAATCTTAGTGGAATTAGCATTGAAGTTTGCATTAATGATATTTTTAAAGGTTCTATGCTATTTACCCATAAAAGTATTAGTGGCCCTGTGGTTTTGAGTGCTTCATTGTTTTGGACTAAAGGCAAAATCAAAATTAATTTTTTAAATGATTTTAAAATAGATTTTAGTAGTTTAAAGCAAGCTAGCACACATTTATCTTTACCTAAAGCTTTTATTAAAGAATACTTAAACGCAAATAATTTAAGCGATAAAGCAATGAATAAATATAATTTAGAAGAAAAAGAGATTATAAATAAATTATATAATTATGAGTTCGCACCAGCAGGAAATCTAGGCTTTAATAAAGCAGAAGTTTGTAAAGGTGGAGTTAGCCTAAAAAGCCTAAATGAGCATTATGAAAGCTTAAAAAATAAAGGTTTATTTTTCATAGGTGAATGTTTAAATGTAGCAGGGATTTTAGGCGGATTTAATATACATTTTGCATTTGCTAGTGCAAAAAAATTAGCAAATTATTTAAACAAGGAGTTAAAAGATGATTGATTTATCAAATAATGAAAATACCTTAATAAAGCACGATTTTAAAAGCATTATGAATGATTATGATTTAATGTGTAAATACCCTTGCGATAGCGAGTATTTGCTAAAAGAAGAACTAGCCAAAAAGCATAATGTAAAATCACATAACATAAGCTTAGGTTGTGGCTCAAGCGATATTATTTATAGAACAATTTGTGCTTTAAATGCAAGAGCAAAAAGCGAAAATAAAGAGCTTAATTTAATAGTTCCTATGCCAACATTTGATTTAGTTTTAAGCATTGCAAAAGCTTTAAAAATAAAAATCACTTATATTTATTTAAAAGATGATTTTATCCTAAATGTAAATGATATAAAACCATTAAAAAACTCATATAATTTAATTTACATTACCAATCCAAACAACCCAAGTGCAAAAGAGCTTAGCCAAAATGATTTAGAGTATTTATGCTCAATTTGTAAGGATAATACTTATATGATTTTAGATGAAGCTTATGCTGAATACAATACTAATTTTGTAAGTATTAAAAAATGCCAAAAAAATATAATAATTACTAGAACCTTTTCTAAAATCTATGCTCTAGCAGGACTTAGAATAGGATATGCTATTGCTGAAAATGAATTGCTTTCTTTTATTGATGAGTTTATTTTAATAGACAATATCAATGCTTATGCTTTATTTTGTGCTATAAATGCTTTAAAAGATGAAGAATTTGTAAGTAAAACAAGAGATATGACCTTAGAAAATAAGGCTAAATTAGAGCAGGTTTTAAATGAATTGGATATTTTTTATTTTAAATCTAATGCTAATTTTATTTTGCATAAAATAAAAAGTGAAAATTATCATAATTTTATGCTAGAAAACGGCGTTAAAGTAGGTAGAAAAATACATAATTATCCTTTATTTAACAGAATTAGCGTAGGAAATATTGAAGAATTAAATGTATTTTTTAAAGCCTTAAAATTAGCAAAAGAAAAAGATTTAGTGTAAAAATAAATTAAGAATTTAATTCTTAATTTATATCAAATAAAGAAGGTGTATAACCACTTAATTTTAAAAGCGAATAAGCTTTAGTGGTTGCTACCCTTCCTTTTGCACTTTTTTCTATGTAATTATTTGCTATCAAATAAGGCTCGATTACATCTTCAATAGTTCTTTCATCTTCGCTTAAAGCTGCTGCAATAGTATTTAAGCCCACTGCTTTTTTAGCCTTGCATAAAAACTCAAGATAATTTAAATCGCACTCATCAAGACCTAATTCATTTACACCTAAACTCTCAAGCGCTAATTTAGCTCTTTTTAAAGTGATTTTTGTTTCATTATTTACTATGGCAAAATCCCTAACTCTTTTAAGAAGTCTAAGGGCAATTCTTGGGGTGCTTCTGCATCTTTTAGCTATTTCTTTACTAGCGTCGTTATCACAGGTAATATCAAGCTTTAAAGCAGCTTTGCTAATAATTAAAGCAAGTTCATCAGGGGTATAAAACTCTAGCCTACAATTAATCCCAAATCTATCCCTAAGCGGAGTTGAAATTCCACCGCTTTTAGTAGTAGCAGCAATTAAGCAAAACTTAGCTAAATCAATTTTAACGGTTTGAGCTGCAGGGCCACTTCCTATTATAATATCAAGACGAAAGTCCTCCATCGCTGGATATAAAACTTCTTCAATAGCAGGGCTTAAGCGATGAATTTCATCAATAAATAATATATCTCCATCTTCAAGATTTGTCAGAATTGCAGCTAAATCTCCGCTTTTTTCTATCATAGGCGCTGCTGTTGTTTTAATATTTACTCCCATTTCATTTGCAATTATATTTGCTAAAGTGGTTTTTCCAAGACCTGCAGGGCCAAAAAATAAAGTATGATCAAGCGGAGCATTTCTTAACTTTGCTGATTTTATAAATACTTTTAAATTCTCTTTAGTTTTGTTTTGACCTACATATTCATCAAAAGTGCTTGGTCTTAGGCTAATTTCATATTTGCTATCATCTTTAAATTGTTCAATTTCAACTATTCTTTCCATTTTTTACCTTAAATAATGTTTGTAAATAATTTGTATAATCTTAGCAAAATATAAAAACGAGTGATTACATGAATAAAAATTTAGGACTTTTAGGGCAATTAGAATTAGAATTTGATTTTGATATCGTTGATGATTTTATGACCCATTTTAATATTTTTTGCGATTCTTTAGAGCCTGTTATTATCGCACTTGAAGATGAAGATAAATATAAAAATAAAGTAAATGAGCTTTTTAGAATGTTTCATAATATGAAAAGCGCTAGTGGTTTTTTAAAAATTAATCAATTCGTAAATATTTGTAAAATTGTTGAAGATGTCTTAGATGAAGCTAGAGATATGAGAGGTCCTGCTAGCGATGAATTAGTAGATTGGCTACTTTTTGTAACTGACCAATTTATGATATATAAAAGAGATTTTAATGATAATAATCCTTATCTATCAGCTTTAAATCCAAAAATTATTCACCTACCACAAAGGCTAAATAAATGAATGCTAAATATTTTATAACAGCTATTGTTTTATTGGTTTTATGTTGTTTGCTTTATTTATTTAAACCTTTTTTATTAACTATTGCAATCGCTGTTTTAATGGCAGTTGCTACTGCAAATCTTCATCATAAAATATTCATAAAAACAAAAAGAAAATATGTAGCTCCAATTATCTTAACAACTATGATGTCTTTATTATTTTTTGCTCCACTTGCATACACTAGCTTTTCTTTAGCAAGCTCAATTAAAGACTTAGATATAGCTCAAATTCAAACAACAATTACAAAATTAAAATCAGCAGAATTTAATTTACCAAGCAATTTAGACTACATAGAGCCAAAAGTAAAAGAAGCTTTAAATGAAATAGATTTAAATAATGTAGGTAAAAATATATTAAATTATGCTTCAAATTTTACAAAATCAGGTGTTAAATTCTTTACTGAACTTATATTAATAATAATATTTTATTTCTTCGCAAATTATTATGGAGTAGAACTTGTAGGATTTTTTAGAAAACTTATGCCGCTTAAAAAAAGTGAATTTGAAAATGTATTAGGCGAAGTATCTAATGTAATGAGCGTTGTGTTTTATTCTGTAATTATTACTGCTGTTTTTGAAGGTTTATTATTTGCAGTATTTTTAATGTATTTTGGATATAACGGACTTTTAATGGGTATTTTATATGCAATATCTTCGCTAATTCCATTAATAGGCGGTGCTTTACTTTGGGTTCCTGTTAGTTTATATGAATACTCTCACGGCAATACAGCAAATGCTATAATAATTGCACTTTATTCAATTATTATGATTTCTATTATTGCAGATACTTTTGTAAAGCCATTAATAATTAGATGGATTAATGAAAAATTGTTAAAAACTCCAGCAAATGTAAATGAGCTTTTGATATTTTTTGCAATGATTGCTGGTATTTCTACATTTGGCTTTTGGGGAGTTATATTAGGGCCTGCTATTTTGGCTTTATTTTTATCAGTTGTAAAACTTTATGTATTAATTATAGAAAAGCATTAAATTATTATTTTTTTAATGCTTGGATTTAATCTAACTAAAGCTTCATAAACATTAGTATTAAAATAATTTGCGTATTTTAAAGCATCGTTAAATACGCAGATATTTTCTTTATTAGTATCTTCAATGCTAAAGCTATCCATTGAGATTTTGCCTAAAACCTGTTCGTTATTTGCTAATTTAAATTCTTTTAAACCTTTATAATATAAAAGCCCATCTCCATATCCTAAATCATAATTAGCAACTTTTAAATCCTTATTAGATACAAAAATCTCATCATATCCAATACTATCTCCAGCACTAATAATTCTTGAGCTAATTTTTTCAGCCCAAAGACTTAAAACCGGCTTTAAATTAGCCTTTACATCGCAATACCCAAATTGTGCTAAGCCTACTCTAGCAGCCTTATCGTATTCATTTTCATCTAAAAATAAAGTGCTAGAATTTGCAGAGTGAAAAAACACTTCATCAGAATAATTATTCTTTATAAACTCGCACATTTTTATATAAAGTGGTTTTTGATTTTTAATATTATTTGGACTTGAATAATGAGTGAAAGCTGATACTAATTTCAGCTTTTTTTCTTTAATAACTTTTAGAGCTAATTCTAAATTGTTTTCACATATTCCACTTCTATGCATATTAGTATCAAGTTTTAAAGCGACTTTATCTTCATTATTTAAATAATCAAAATAACTCAAATCATTAATAGCTAAAATATAATTATCGCAAGCTTTATAATGCTTTGGAATTTGAGATAGTATTAATATATTTTTAAATTTATTTTGAATAATACTAGCTTCATTTATGTTTTTTACTGCGACATTTTTAATACCAAATTCTAAAGCCAAATCACTAATTATATTAATATCGTGCCCGTAAGCATTGTCCTTTAAAATAATGATTAATTTATCAATGCTACTAACTTTTTTTAAGCACTCATTTAAATTATAAAAATAATTTGCTTTATTAATTGTGATAAATGCCATTATTGCTCCGTTAAGATTGACATTTTTCCATTTACTAATTCAATATATAAAACTTTTTCACCATTAAAAGTATAACTTGAAGTAGCATAATTTTCATAAAAAGTAATCTTAAATATTTTTCTTTGCTCTAAATTAGGATAAGGAATTATATTTATATCTTTAAATTGTATTGTTTTATCCTGCTTTCTACTAAAAATTGCCTTTTTTTGCTCCTTGAAAGCAGATATTTTCGTGCCATCATATTTAATAAACTCATCACTATAATAACTAAGATATGTTTTATAATCATTATTAGTCCAAGCATTTTTCCAGTCAAATAAATTAGCCAATATTAAAGCAATTTCATCAGCATTTGTGCTAACAACGCCTTTTTCATTGATTAATACATATATTTTTTTATTATTTACAATGCCATTAAAATCTAGCAAAACATCATTAGTCATTACAACACAACCCTTAGTCTTATAAGCATCATATCTTACATCGCCTTCAAGTGGAAAACCATGAATCCAAATTCCAGAGCCTGTTTTTTTACGAACTTTATCATATAAATTAGGATAGTTTAAAACAAAAGCATAAGGTCCATAATAATTATCAGGTGGAACCATTTTGTTTAAAACCTGATAAGCTCCAATAGGGGTTTTTAAATCCCCTTCTCTTTCTTTATTACCCATAAGACCTGTTATTACGCTTTGCTCGAATTTAGGTGTTAATTTGTTGTTTTTTTCTTCAAATAAAACTAATTTTTGTTTATCTTTATCAACTACTACCACCATAGCATCATCGCTATAGTATCCATATTTTAAATCAAGTCCTTGCAATTGAGTTTGCCAAAACTTAACATCACTAAGTCCAGCTTCAAGCTTATTTTCAACTGCACCTATGCCATCTTTTAAATAAATTTGTAATAAATTGTCTGAATATAAATAAATTGATAATAATAAAATTATGATTTTTTTCACTATTAGCTCCTATAAAAGTTAAGGACTAATTATAAAAAGTAATTTTAAAGCTAAGTTAATACCAAAAATGTTTTTTTGATTATTGCTTTCATTAAGAAAAATTTATTTATAATCCTTATCGTTTTTATTAAAAAGGAGAATTCAATGAAAAAGATATTATTAGCGTTAAGTTTAGGTGCAAGTTTATTTGCAAACAATATAGAAATAAGTGAGCCTTATGTTAAAATTACCCCACCAAATGCAAAAAATTCAGCTATTTTTATGAGTATTAAAAACAACTCAAATGAAGATATAAAATTAGTTGATGCTAAATGTGATTTTGCAAAAAATACAGAAATCCACACGCATATTCACGAAGATGGTATGATGAAAATGATTAGAATACAAGACGCAACAATCAAGGCAAATGATACTTTAGAACTAAAACCAAAAAGCTATCATATTATGCTAATGGATATTAAAGATAGCATTAAAGAAGATACTAAACTTAATTTAGAACTAAGCTTTAGTAATGGTGAAAAAGTTGAATTAAAAGACATTCCAGCAAAATCAATAATTCACGCTCATTAATGAAAAAATTAATATTTTTATTAGTAATAATTGCTATTTTTGCAAGTTTGTTTTATTTTTATCCAAATTCTAAAAAAAGGGAGTTAATCACTACATTAACTCCACTTAGTTGCGATTTAAATGTAAGCGAGTGTGAAGTAGATTATAATGGTAAAAAAATCATATTTGATTTAAGTCCAAAACCGCTAAAAACCTTAGAAGAAACAAAAGTGATTATTAAAAATTTAGAAGATTTTCCCAAATTAAATGCAAGACTTTATGGGCTTAATATGTATATGGGAGATATTGTAGGAGAATTTGAAAAGATTGATAATGCTTATATTGCAGATATTGTTTTTAGTGCTTGTACTGAAAATACTATGAGATATAGATTAGAATTATTTAATGACAATAAAAGCCTTGATTTATCTATAGATTTTGATGTTAGGAGATAGTATGAAAAAGCTAATTATTTTTATTTTTTTAGGATTAATCTTAACTGCTTGTTTTAATAATAAATATGATTTTAATTTAAAAGGAGCAGGTGATAAAACTTATACCCTTAAAGATTTTAAAGGAGATAATTTATTAATTTACTTTGGCTACACATTGTGTGCTGATATATGCCCTACTTCTTTAGCTATTGCCACTAAAGCTTTAAATGAATTAAATAGAAATGATATAAAAATATTATTTATTAGTCTTGACCCTAAAAGAGATACGGCAAATGATATAAATGAATATGTACAATATTTTTATAAAAACTCACTAGGACTTGTGCCTAGCGAAGATGAGCTTAAAAGAATTTCAAAAAACTATGGGGTAAAATATGAGTATATTTATCAAGATAGTGCTGCTGAATACACCGTAGCTCATAGCTCAAGTTTTTATATAATTGATAAAGATGGTAATTTCAAAGGAGAAATAAGCAATTTAACAAATGCGAATGTTAAGAAAAAAATTAGCGAATTTTTAGGTAATAATTAACTATTTACTTTTACAATTCGGTTTTTAAATATATAAAGGAGAAATAATGGCTACTAAAAAAACTAGCGAAAAAGAAACAAAGCAAACAGCTAAAAAAACTACTGCTAAAAAAGAAACGGCTAAAAAAGAAGTAAGTAAAAAAGAAACTTCTAAAGAAGTAGCAAAAAAACCAACTGCAACAAAAGCTGAAAAAGTAGAAAAAGAAGTAGTTGAAGATAAAGCTGTTAAATCTAAATCAAAGGAAACTACATTGTCTAACGAAGTAAGTAAAGTTGAAGAATTACAAAATGAAATTGAAAAATTAAAAGCTGAACTTGGTATTATGAAACAATTCAACAATAATCGTGATAAAAACTCAAGCGATAAAATCTTTATGGAACTTGAAAAATTAAAAGAGATTATTTATGGTTTAGAAGATAGAATTGAAGAGCTTGAATATCAAGTAAGCGAAAAAGACGATTATTAATATTCATTCCGTTTTTCGGAATGAATTAAACTTATGCTATTTACATTTATTCTTTCATTAATTAGTTTTGTTGTTTTAATTATTTTTAAAGGTATTAATTTTACTTATTTAAATTCTTTATATGATTTTATAAGCTTTAAGACACTTGCCCTACTTTCTATGTTTATAGCTGTTAATAAATCCTTAGAATTAATAGGAGCATTTAAGCTACTTGCCTTTTATGTATTAAACAAAATTACCAAATTAAAAACCATAGCAATTTTACTAATACTAATATGTTTTTTTAGCTCTATGTTAGTTACTAATGATGTAGCGTTGCTTTGTTTTGTGCCTTTTAGTATTTATTTATTAAAAGAATTAAAAGCGAAAAAATTTACTATGCAAATCATAATATTACAAACAATAGCAGCAAATCTTGGCTCAATGCTAACCCCATTTGGAAATCCACAAAATTTATTTATATTCACATATTTTCATTTAGATTTTTTAAGCTTTTTTAAAAGCACTTATATTTACTGCTTTATATCTTTAATATTATTATTTATTTTTACCATAAACATTAAAAACAAAAACATAAAACTAAAAAATCTTATAAAAACTCAAATAAATCAAAAATTATTTATCCAAAACCTAGCATTATTTTTCATATCAATTTTATGTGTTAGTGATATTTTAAATATATTTTTAGGTTTTTTTATAGTTTTTATAAGCTTATTTATTAGTAATAAAAACGCAATTTTTAAAGCTGATTTTTCTCTTATTATAATTTTTATAAATCTTTTTATATTTGTAAAAAATATAAGTTATTTTATAAGTATTAAAGAATTTGATATTTTTTATCTAAGTATATTTTTATCTTGGATTATTAGCAATGTTCCTGCTTGTGTGTTTTTAGCTAGTTTTACAAATGATTATAAAGAATTATTATTAGGGGTAAATATTGGCTCATTAGGGACTTTAATAGCTTCTATGGCTAGTTTAATTTCTTATAAATATTACATTAATTCTTATAAAAATAAAGCTTTTAAATACATAATCAATTTTACTTGGATAAATATTGTATTTTTAATAATTTTAGTAGTTTTTAAAGAATTATCCCGAATTTAATCGGGATAAAATTATTTCGTATTAAATATAAATTCCTTATCAAAATCAACTTCTACAAAAGATTTCAAATTCCCTTGTAAAATAAGCTCACTAAGTCTTGAATCAATTTCTTGATATATAGTTCTTTTTAAGGCTCTAGCACCATATTCATCACTATATCCTAGATTTAAAATTTCTAATCTTGCATTCTCACTAATACTAAAGCCAATTCCAAGTTCAGCTAATTTATTGCTAGTATTTTTAAGCAAAATATCAATAATTTGTAAGCATAAATCTTTATTTAAAGCATTAAATCCTACTATTTCATCAAGCCTATTTACAAATTCAGGTTTAAAGTATTTTAATAATTCTTTATTTATTAATTCATTTCTTTCTTTTTCATTTTTAATATCTACAAACTTAGCTGCTCCAATATTACTTGTAAATATTATTAAAGTGTTTTTAAAATCAACCCTAAAGCCTTTATTATCACTCAAAGCTCCTTCATCTAACATATTTAAAAATATATTAAAAATCTCAGGATGAGCTTTTTCTATCTCATCAAAAAGTAGCACCGAATAAGGTCTATTTTTAACAGCTTCTGTTAATTGTCCGCCTTCATCACTTCCTACATAACCAACCGCAGAACCTATTAAATTGCTTACTCTATAACTTTCAGCATATTCATTCATATCAAAACGAATTAAAGCTTTCTCATCATCAAAAAGCTCTTTTGCAATTGCTTTTGCTAATTCAGTTTTACCAACTCCTGTAGGCCCTAAGAATAAAAAGCTTCCTATAGGACGATTGCTATCACTAAGCCCTGCTTTATTTGCCCTTACTGCACGAGCTAGAGCTTTTATAGCTTTATCTTGTCCTACCACACGAGTTTGTAAATTATTTTCAAGATTTAAGTATTTTTCACTCTCATTGCTTAGTAATTTACTAACCTTTATTCCTGTCATTTTTGCCAAAATTAAAGCGACTTGCTCATCATCAACTTCGTTTTTAAGTAAAGTTCCGCTTTGTTTTAACTCTTGCCAATTTGCCTTAGCATTCTCAAGCTCATTTTTAACTTGTGGGATTTTTCCGTATTCAATCTCTCCTGCTTTTTGATAATCTCCTTTATTTTTTGCAATATTCGCTTCATTTTGCAAATTATTAATCTCGTTCATTTTCTTTGAAATTTCGGCAAATACTCTTTGCTCGTTTTCAAATTTCATTCTTAATTTTCTTTCTTCTTCGCTAAATTCACTTAATTCATTTTCAATTTCTTTTAATCTTTCTTTATTTTTTTCTTCGCCTTCCATTAATAAAGCTTCTTTTTCAACTCTTAATCTAACGATATTATTTTTTACATTTCTTAAAGCACTTGGCTCACTTTCAATTTGCATTTTAAGTTCAGCCGCAGCTTCATCTATTAAATCTATTGCTTTATCAGGTAAAAATCTTCCTTGAATATAACGATTACTAAGCTTAACAGCAGCTACTAAAGCTTTATCATTAATACTTACATTATGATGAGCGCTTAATCTTTCTTTAAGACCCCTAAGCATTGCTATTGCATCATTTACGCTTGGTTCATTCACAATTATGCTTTGAAATCTTCTTTGCATTGCAGCATCTTTTTCAAAATATTTTTTATATTCTTTTAAAGTGGTTGCACCAATGGTTTTAAACTCGCCCCTACTTAAAGCAGGTTTAAGTATATTAGCAGCATCCATACTTCCTTCACTTGCACCTGCACCTAATATTGTATGAATTTCATCAATGAAAATTATAATATTAGGATTTGCTTTTACACTTTCAATTATATTTTTAAGTCTTTCTTCAAATTCTCCGCGGTATTTTGCTCCTGCAACAAGTGCTGCTAAATCAAGACTTAATATTTGTTTATTAGCTAAAGAGCTTGGCACTTGTTTATTAGCAATTGCTTGAGCTAGAGCTTCTACTATAGCTGTTTTACCAACTCCTGGCTCACCTAATAAAATAGGATTATTTTTGCTTTTTCTAATTAAGATTTGCATAAGCCTTTCTAATTCATTATCCCTTCCTGTAATTGGGTCAAGTTTGCCTGATTTTGCTAATTCAACTAGATTTGTGGTGTATTTTTCTAATTCTTTATTGCTTATGTCATCTTGCTCTTTTTCGCTAATTTTTCTATCGCCTCTTAAAGCATTTAATTCGCTTTTTAATACAAGTAAATCTAAATAATCTTTTAATAACTCACAAATTCCACCCTTATCACACTCACTAATTATCCACATATCAGTGCTTAAGTAGCTATCACCTTTGCTTAAAGCAAATCCAATAGCCTTTTCAAGTGAAGTTAAAAGTGCATTGCTAGGTTTTACATTATTAGCATTTACTCCATCGCTTTTTACTAAATTATCAGCCTTACTTTTTAGCATTAGTGAAATTGCGGTTTTATCTATTGATAATTTATTAAATACTTGATTAAGAATAGAGCTTGAATCATTAGCAATAGCCCATAAAATATGAAATGGTTCTATATTTGGATTTTTATTAAATACACATAAGCTTACTGCTTGACTTAAAGTTTCATTAAATTGATTTGTTAATTTATCTTGAATATTCATATTATCTCCTTTAATTGATATGGTTCGCATTATATTACTTTAGTCTATTATTGTCAAGTATAAAATTAAATTTATCACTTAAATATATTAAGTGCTAAGTTTTTTATTTAAAAATACACATAATTGCTTACTTGTATTTAAAAAATTGCGTTAAAATCACAGCTTTAATCTTAAATCTTATTGGAGCTATCGTGAATTTTAATAAAAAGATATTTTTGTGTGTTGCACTTGGAATTTCGTTGTTTGCAAAAACTGATGAAGAAGCTGAAAGACAAGCATTTTCAAAGCTTATTAAAACTTTTAGAATGATTGAAGCAAATTATGTTGATGAAATCAGTATAGAGCAACTTGTGGATAAATCTTTAGAAGGATTATTGAGTAATCTTGACGCACATTCAGCATTTTTAAATGAAAAGAATTTCAAATCTTTACAAGAAAGCACAAACGGAGAATTTGGCGGTCTTGGAATGACTTTATCAATTAAAGATAATGCAATAACCGTTATTGCACCAATTGAAGGAACACCTGCTGATAAAATTGGTATAAAATCAGGCGATGTTATTTTAAAAATTGAAAATGAAAGCACGATAGGAATGAATCTTGATGACGCAGTTTCTAAAATGCGTGGCAAACCAAATACTAAGATTAATATTACAATATATAGAAAAGGCGAGAAAAAGCCACTAGATTTTACGATAACAAGAGATATTATAAAAGTTGAAAGCGTTTATACTAAAAAAATAGAAAATACAGACTTTTTATACATTAGAATTACAAGTTTTGATAGAAATGTTGTAAGTAAAGTAAAAGACGCATTAGCTATTAATAAGGATATTAAAGGGATAGTAATTGATTTAAGAAACAATCCAGGTGGTTTATTAAACCAAGCTACAGATTTATTGAATTTATTTATTGATAAAGGTATTTTAGTATCTCAAAAAGGAAGAGATGAAAGTGCTAAAATAGATACTTTAGCAATTAAAGGTGCTGCAATAAATACAAAAATACCTATTAGTATAATTGTAAATGGTGGAAGTGCAAGTGCAAGCGAAATCGTAAGTGGAGCTATGCAAGATAGAAAAAGAGCGATTATTGTTGGTGAGAAGACTTTTGGTAAAGGAAGTGTTCAAATGATTAGAGAAATCAATGATAAAGAAGGTATAAAACTAACAATCGCAAAATACTACCTACCAAGTGGAAGAACAATTCAAGCAGTAGGAGTTACTCCTGATATTATTGTGTATCCTGGTAAGGTAAATACTGAAGATAGTGGCTTTAGTATAAAAGAAAGCGAACTTAAAAAACACCTAGAAAATGAATTAGAAAAAATTGATGGTAAAAAAGAAAACAAAACCGATAAAAATACGCTAACTCAAGAGCAAATCAATGAAGATTCTCAATTAAAATCAGCAATTGACGCTTTAAAAATCTTAGTAATTAAAGGAAATTAATGAAAAAAATAATCTTTTTGATATTTGCTAGTATTTTATTTGCAGCTCCATCAAAAGAATTAAGTGTAATGGACGCTCAAGTTTATACAAACCTTAATCAAAATAATGAAGATGCAAATAGTTTTACTAGCGATATTAAAGAAGAATTTAATGATAAAGTAGAACTTGCTATTAATGCTAATTTTTCAAAAAATTCTGTAAAAACTAAAGAAGTTTTTTATATAGATATAACAATTAATTCTAATTACAAAACAAATTTTACTCCGCAAATTAATTTTGAAAAAAGTATTGATATGCAACAATTAAATAAAGATATTAAATTTAATAGCGAAAATGGAATTTATACTACTCGTGTTTATTTTCAAGCAAATACAGCAAATGCTAAACTAAACTCAATTGATGCTAAGTTATTTAGAAATACTCAAGAAGTAGGAAATGCTAAAATCAGCCTAGATAATTTAAAAATTGAAGAATTAAAATTTAATAAAGATTATGTAGAGTTGGTTGCAAGTGATTTAAAAATTACGAATTTAAAATGCACTGAATATGATGAAACTAGCGTTATATGTGGAATGGACGCAAAAGCAAATAACACTAATTTTAATAATTTTTCTTTAAAAACTGCAAAATCGCAAAGCATTACAAATGTCGGAAAAGACTATGAAAATGCAAAATGCTCAATTGCTTTAATTTTTCCTAATAATATGAAAAATTTCTCTTTTTCATATTATGACCCATTAGAAAATAAATTCATAGAATATTCTAATAAAATCATAGTAGAATCTGAAGAAATAAGCACTCAAACAGACTTAAATCCAATAACAAAAGAAATTAATTTTTATTTACAAATTGGAAGCTTAATCTTAGCTGTAATTTGTCTCATAATTGTAGTAATTTTTAAAAGGTTTTTTTCTTTAATAGCACTTGCTATAGTTTTTGTGGCTTTTAGCTTTATTGATGGTGGTAATTTTAGTAGTGCTAAATTAAAATCAGGTGCAAGTGTTAGAATTTTACCAACTAATAATTCAACTATTTTTTATAAAAATACTGACATAAAAGAAGTAAAAATCATAACCAAAAAAGACAATTTTGTGAAAATAGCACTTGATGAAAATACAAGTGGTTGGGTAAAAAATGAAGATATTGAATAAAATCTTAAGTATTTTTCTAGCAATAATCATAGCAATCAGCATTGCTTTTGTAATTGTTTTAATGTTTATTTTCCCTAAAAAAAATTGGGTTATTAGAAAAACTTGGGCAAAATTTATCCGTAAATTGTGCTGTTATAAAATAGAAATAAAAGGCGATTTTAATCCTAATGCAAGAATGATTATCCTAAATCATCGCTCAATGCTAGATATTATCGCACTTGAAGATATATATCCATACGATTTAGCTTGGATTGCAAAAAAACAGATTGAAGAATTATTTTTCTTTGGAAATATCATAAAATTACCTAAAATGATTTCAATAGATAGAGAAAACGCAAGAGATTTTGTAAGAGTTATAAATGAAGCAAACGATAGATTAAATAATAATAGAAACATATCTATGTTTCCTGAAGGAACTAGAAGTGATGGCTATGAGTTATTAAGATTTAAAAAAGGCGCTTCAATGCTAGCTACTAAGTTAGATGTTTTAGTTCAACCTGTTGTAATTATTGGTTCAAAAGAGATTTTAGATAGTAAAAGAATAACAATTCACTTAGGTAAAAAACTTACAATAATACCTTTACAACCACTAAAAGCTAATGAATTAGACAATGCAAAAGACTTAATGCAAGAAGCAATTAATGAATATTTCAAGGCTAATGAGTGAATATTTTTATGGTTGCTTTAGGTGGAGCCATTGGTGCTGTTTTAAGATATATTTTAAGCACTTTTATAAATCGTAATTTTGATTTTAAATTCTTTATAGCTGGGACATTAATCGTTAATTTAATAGGCTGTTTTTTGATAGGATTATTTTATGCACTAGCTAAAAATTACGAGAGTTTAAACGAGATAAGACTATTAATAGTAGTAGGATTTTTAGGTGCTTTTACTACTTTTTCATCAATTACTTATGAGAGCATAACATTATTAAAATCATTAGGCTTCGTTGCCTTTAGTGCAAATATTATTTTAAATGTAGTATTTGGACTAATAGCAACTTATATTGCTTTAAATTTTTTTAAATAGGAGAAAATATGGAATTTAAAACCGAAGTAAATCAATTACTTAATTTAATGATTCATTCACTTTACTCAAATAAAGAAATATTTTTAAGAGAGCTTATATCAAACTCAAGCGACGCTATAGATAAGCTAAATTTCTTAAGCCTTAGCGATGAAGCTTATAAAGGAATTAGCTTTAATCCTAGTATTAAAATTAGCATTAATAAAGACGCTAAATTATTAATCATAGAAGATAACGGCATAGGTATGGACGAAGCTGATTTAAATAATAATTTAGGCACAATTGCTTCAAGTGGAACTAAGAAATTCTTAGAAAATTTAAGCGAAGATGCTAAGAAAAATAGCGATTTGATAGGTCAATTTGGTGTTGGATTTTATTCAGCATTTATGGTTGCAAATAAAATTGAAGTTTATACTAAAAAAGCCTTAAGCAATGATTCGTTTTTGTGGAGTTCTGATACAAATGGTTATGAAATCACTAAAACAAATAAAGATAGTTTTGGCACAAAAATAGTTCTACATTTAAAAGATGATGAGTTTTTAAACACTCACACTATTGAAAACCTAGTTAGCAAGTATTCAAATCATATTTCTTATCCGATTTTCTTAGAAAAAGAGATAAGTGTTGGCGAAGGAGAAAACGCTAAAACTGAATTAAAATTCGAGCAAATCAATAAAGCAAAAGCTTTATGGAGAGAAAACAAAGCAAGTCTTAAAAAAGAAGATTATTTAAAATTCTATGAAGGCATAAGTTATGATAGTAAAGAGCCGATTTTATATGTTCATACTAAAAGCGAAGGCGGTTCTTTAGAATATTCAAGCTTATTTTTTATCCCTGCAAATGCTCCACACGATTTATATAGAGTAGATTATGAAAAAGGTATAAAACTTTATGTAAAAAGAGTATTAATTAGCGAAAAAGAAGAGATTTTACCAAGTTACTTAAGATTTGTTAAAGGTGTGCTTGATGTTGAGGATTTACCTTTAAATGTAAGTCGTGAGATACTACAAGAAAATGTAATTTTAAGAAAAATCAAAGAAATCAGCACTAAAAAGATTTTAGGTGAATTAGAAAAATTACAAAAAAATGACGCTAATAAATATGATGAGTTTTATAAATTATTTGGTGCTGTATTAAAAGAAGCATTGTTTGACCCAAGTGCAAACAAAGATGAAATTTTAGCATTATGCAAATTTGATAATAGTCAAAACGATACTCAAATCACACTTGATGAATATTGTGCTAATTTAGGCGAAAATAAAACTATTTATTATCTAATCGGTGAAAATAAAGAATTATTAAAACACTCACCTTTACTTGAAAGCTACAAAAAAAATGGCATAAATGTATTGCTTTTAAGCGACAAGATTGACCCAATCGTAATTCCTATGGTTCATAAATATAAAGATTTTGATTTAAAAGCTATAAACGAAGTTGATGAAATCAAAAAAGATGAATTAAACGATGAGCAAAAAGGCTTTTGTGAAAAACTAAGCAAAATATTAGAAAATGATGTAAAAGAAGTAGTTTTATCTAATTCTTTAGAAAGCTCATTATCAAGCTTAGTTTATGATACTAAAGACCAAGAATATATGATGGCTAAAATGATGGCTCAATTTAACGGAGAAAAAATGAATGCTAAAGGCGTTTTACAATTAAATGCAAAACACGAATTAGTAGCAAAACTAATAAACGAAAATAACGAAGATAGCCTTAAAAATCTAGCATTTATAGCTTATGGCACCGCAGCACTTGCTCAAGGCTTAGAATTTGCTAAAGTTAGTGAGTTTAACGAAGCTGTTATAAATCTAGCTAAAAAAGCGTTTTAATGCAAGAAAACAAAGCCTATTTAAGCGAACAAATAATTACTTATTTAGGCAATAAACGCTCATTATTAGGCTTTATTGAAAAAGGCGTAAAATATGCAAAAACCGAGCTTAAAAAAGATAAATTAAGCTCGGTTGATTTGTTTAGTGGTAGTGGCATTGTCGCAAGATTTTTAAAACAACACTCAAGCTATTTAATAGCAAATGATTTAGAAAGTTATAGCAAAGCAATCAATGAATGCTATTTATCAAATATTGATAATAATTTTTATAAAGAGCTTGAAATAGAGCATAAAAAACTAAAAGAACAAATCATTAATAATTTTAATGAAAACGGCTTTATACGAGAGCTTTACTCTCCTAAAGATGAGCTAAATATCACTCAAAATGATAGAGCTTTTTATACAAATTATAATGCTAGTTATATTGATACAGCAAGATTATTGCTAGAAAATCACAAATATAAAAAATACTTTTTAGCACCACTTTTATATGAAGCTAGTGTAAAAGTAAATACAAGTGGTGTTTTTAAAGGCTTTTATAAAAATAAAAACGGCATAGGAGAATGGGGCGGAAGTGGCAAAAATGCTCTTAGTAGAATTATTGCTAATATTGAATTAGCAATGCCTATTTTTTCAAACCATAATGTAGCTTTTAATGTGTTTCAAAACGACGCAAATATTTTAGCAAACGAGCTTGATTGTGATTTGTGCTATATCGACCCGCCTTACAATCAGCACCCTTATGGCTCAAATTATTTTATGCTAAATCTAATTACAAATTATATTAAACCACAAGATATTTCTAAGGTTTCAGGTATTACAAAGGATTGGAATAAAAGCGTTTATAATTCTAAAAAAACAGCCAGCGAAAGCTTTTTTGAGCTAATAAACAATCTAAAAGCAAAAATAATTTTAATCTCATATAACAACGAAGGCATAATAAGTGAAGATGAATTTAAAAACACTCTTTTAAAATTTGGTAGCTTAAATATATTAGAGCAAAAATATAATACCTTTAGAGCAAGTAGAAATCTAAATAATCGTAAAATCCATGTAAAAGAGATTTTATATATCCTTAAAAAAATATAAAAATAATATATGATTTAATATGCTTAATCACAAAAATTACCTAAAGCCTTATTTTTATCTACAAAATATACTACTTATAATAAAGACTTAAAATTATCATAAATATTTATATTTTTATTAAAAGAATTTAAAATTGTATCTTATAAATCAAAAAAGCTTTATTATTTAATAAAAATACTAATTAATAAAAATTATTATTTATATTATCCATAGATATAATATTTAAAATATAATTACCTATGCAAATATTATTTGTATAAATTATTTAAGGAGTTTTTATGAAAAAAATCATTTTTTCTTTACTTTGTTGTAGCAATTTATTAATATCTCAAACTTTTATAGAATTTAACACTCTAGGTGCAAGTATTAAAGACAAAAATAATATTTTTGATAATGATTTATCTAGCACCTTAAACGCAAGTGTATATTTATATAAAATGGATAATTATGATAATGATTTTGTAGGTGGAATAGACTTTAGCCATTTTAATATATATTCAAGGTTTTTTATAGGCAATCAAGGAAGCAAAACTGATATTGATTTATATAATTTCACAGCTTTAGGTGGATATGGATTTTATAATGATATTTACAATATATCACTTTCTTTATTAGGCGGTGTAGGATATGAAAAGGCTAAATATAATTTAAGTAGTGATATTATAAAAAACGCTAATTTTAATAAGAATTTAAAATCAAATCTATTAACGCTAGGAATTGCTGCTAAATCGTATTTGGACAGCAATTTAATACTTGGAATGAGATTATTTACTAAGCACTACACAAACAATAATATAAAAGAAAAATCAGTCCTAGCAGGAGATATATCATTAGGTTATAGTATTTCAAGACAACTTAATGGATTTTATACTCAAGTAAAAGTAGGCTATGATAATAATTTAGTAGGTAAAGGTGTTAATTTTGGAATAGGATTAGGCTATTCATTTTAAAACTTAGGTTTTTTATCCAAAAGATAAAAAACCTTAAATTAAATCTCTTTTATAAATTCTTTTTAACTTTCTATCTAATTTATAGCATACTTCATAAATTGCAGGAATAGCAAAAAGTGTTAATATAGTTGAACTAATAAGACCACTAATTACTGCAACTGCCATAGGAGAATTGCTCTCATAACCAGCTCCGTGTGAAATAGCTAAAGGTAGCATTGCAAAAATCATAGCAATCGTAGTCATTAATATCGCTCTAATTCTACTTTTGCCCGCTATTTTAAGAGCTTCTTTAACCCCTATTCCGCTATCACATAATTTATTTGCAACATCAATTAATAAAATTGCATTTTTGCCAACCATTCCAAATAACAAAATAAGAGCAACCAAAACAAATAAAGAAAATGTATTGCCTGTCAAATAAAGACCAATACAAGCTCCTGCAAACGCAAGTGGCATTGTAATCATTATTACAAATGGAACAATAAAGCTTTCGTAAAGGGCTGCTAATACTAAATAAATTAATAAAAATGATAAAAGCATAACCATAGCAAACCCTATCATTGTTTCTTCTAAAAGGTCAATAAAACCAGTAAAAGTATATCTTAATCCAGTATTTTGCATAATCTTACTCATATTAGTTTCTAGTTTTGTTTTTACCTCATCTAAAGAAACTCTATCAACCCCTGCAGTAATTTTTACTGAACGAGTTTTGTTAAGTCTATTAATACTACTACTATCCTTAATTAGCCTAATATTTACTACATTTAATAGGCTAATTAAATTATTATCCATAGTTCTTATTTGTATTTTCTCAAGCGATTTCATATCTTCTTTAGATACTTTTTCAAGTTGAATAAATATATCTTTACTATCTTTTAAACCATCTAATACCCCGACATTAGCGTGTGCAAAAGAAGTTTGAATTATCCCTGCTAATTCTTGGGTATTTACATTTAATTTTCTTGCTTTTTCTTTATCTATATAAATAGCTAAAACATCTGCATAAGCATCAATATCATCGCTAATATCAACAACGCCTTTTAATTCGCTTAAAATATTTTTTGCTCTTCTACTAGCACTTACTAAAGAAGAAAAATCATCACCCAATAATACAAATTGAACTGGCTCATCAATACCTGCACCTTCAAATTTAGGTATTTCTAAAACTTTGATTTTAAATTCTTTTAAACTCAAACTATCTCTTAGATTAGATACTACTTCTTTTTGTCTTTCGGTTCTTTCATTTAAAGGTTTTAGCTTAACATATATTTTAGATTTTTTTCTATCTTTTGCATCATCGTAGCCTACTAATAAATAAGCATAATCTACATTTTTATTTTCTTTAATTTGCTTTAAGACTTCTAAAGATTTAGCTTCCATAACTTCTATTGATAAATCTTTTTTAGATTCTATTTGAACTTGTAGTTCGCTATCATCTTCCATAGGTAAGAAATCAAGTCCTATTTTAGGTGCTAAAGAAAAAGATAAAGCACATAAAATTAAAATAATACCTATAAAAATCTTTTTATATTCTAATATAGTATCAAGTGTATTTTCATACCAACTTTCTAATTTAATAAAATATTTTTCTGTTCTATCGTGAAATTTACTCTCGTTGGTATTTAAAAACCTAGCACTAATGGTTGGGACTAAAAATACACAAACTAAAAACGATATAATTACTCCAAAGGCAACACTCATTCCTAATGTATTAAAAAACAAACCAGAAATACTATTCATAAACGAAATCGGAATAAACACGCATAATAAAACTATACTGATACTAAATACAGAAAAAGCAATATCCTTAATACCTTCATAGCTTGCATATAAAGCATTTTTCTCTGCCTTAATTTTTTTACTAATATTTTCAATTACAACTATTGCGTCATCTACGAATATACCAATAGATAAAGTAAGTGCTATTAATGTCAAACGATTTAAATCGTATCCAAATAAATCTATTAGAAAAAAACTTGAAATAATTGAAGTAGGAATTGCAATGCTAGCAATAATAGTAGCACTAATATTTCTTAAAAATAAAAATACTATTAAAATTGTTAAAATCACCCCTAAACACATATCAAATACAACTTGATTTATATGCTTTGTAATATTTTCTGATTTATCATAAACAACTTCAAATTCTATATTTTTATGATAATCTTGAATACCTATTAAGGCTTGTTTAATATTTTTAGCAACTTCTAAGCTATTTTGACCTGTGATTTTTTTAAGCTCTACTAAAACCCCATTATCTCCATTAAAATGAGCATAACTATCTTTTAAAGTATATCCTATACTAATATCTGCTACATCTTTTAAAAATACTCCTGGAGCTATTCTTAATTGCTCTAATTCTTCTATACTATTTGAGTCGAAATAACCTTTAATAGTTATATTTTTAGCTTCATTTTCAATACTTCCTAAAAAAGTTTTAAAATTCTGCATTTTTATTAGTTTTGCTACATCTAAAGAATTAATATGGTATTTATTTAATTCATCTAAATTTAAATCTATTTTTATGTTATTTTTTAAATAACCTACCATTTTAACTTCTCCAACGCCCTTTATACGCTGGAAATCACCTTCTAAATCATCTTCAATCAACTGCATTAAATCTTTATCGTTTAAATCTTTAGATGAGATAAAAATACTCATAACTGCACCTGCATCTGATGAGACTTTTTCAACACTTGGTGGGTATTCTAATTTCATTTTTGATATTTTTTCACGAATATCATTTACTGCTATTTCTAAATCTTTACCTAGTTCAAATTCTACGACTATTACGCTTAGATTATTAAAACTTTTTGAACTAATTCTTTTTATCTGGCTAACACCTGAAATTTGATTTTCTAACTTTTTAGTAATTTGAGATTCTACATAGCTTAAATCAGCATTTGCAAATGTAGTGATTTTAACAAGTGGAATATCAACATTAGGATATAAATTAATTGGCATTGTAAAAATTGATATAACACCAAAAATCAATAACCCTAAAAAAGTCATCAAAATAGTAACAGGTCTATTAATTGCAATTTTTAACATTTATTTATCCGTAATAATATAACCATCTCCAAATGAACCAATTTGTATATCATTTGCTAAGACTTCTGCATAAATTTTTCTAGTTTTTATATCTATATTTGGATATACCTTACTAATTACACCCTTCATATTTAAACCATTTATACTATATTCATAAGTATTACCTACTTTAACCTTATCAGAATACTTTTCATCAAAACTTAAAAGTAATTTAACTTCAGGGTAACTATCCAAAATAAATAATGGCTGATTAGGGCTTGCTACGCCTTCTCCAACTTCAATATATTTTGCCGTAATTATTCCATCAAAAGGGGCTTTTAATTTTTTTTGATTTATTAATGTTTCATATTTTTTACTAGACATTTTTGCTGATTTTAATTTTTGTTCTGCTTCACTTTTTTTAAAGTTAATTTCATCTAAAATTTGTTCGTTTAATACTGATTTTACTTGTTCATATCTTTTAAGAGTGCTTGTAGCTAAAACTAAAGCTTCATTTGCTAATTTTTGTTGAACATTTGATTCTTCTAATCCAACTTGCTCAATTGAGCTATCAAGTTCTAATAAAACATCGCCTTTTTTTACACTACTACCAACATCTACATTTATTTTATTTACAATACCAAAAGATTGCAATGATAATTTAGCACTTTTTTGAGCAACCACATCAAAACTCGCATAAATAGAATCAGCAAATAAATTAATACTAATCAATAAAATTACTAATTTTTTCAATATTTCTCCTATAAATCAATTACAAAATCTTTAATAATGATACCTTTAGCAAGTAATAATTCTGCCTTAGATATTTCAAATTTAGCTTTACTTAAGCTAAGCTTCGCCAAAGCTCCTTGCATAGTTTCTAAAGAATTTAAATATTCAACATATCCAACAAGTCCAGCTTCATATTTTTTAGCAATACTCTCATAAGCAATTTTGCTAGCATTTAAAAGCTTTTCATTAGCATTTATTTCTTCTTGTATAGATGCAATTTTTTGAATTAATA
The DNA here is from genome assembly GCF_020137595.1 of Campylobacter sp. RM12640. Classification (NCBI taxonomy): domain Bacteria; kingdom Pseudomonadati; phylum Campylobacterota; class Epsilonproteobacteria; order Campylobacterales; family Campylobacteraceae; genus Campylobacter; species Campylobacter sp. RM12640. The sequence goes on along the minus strand of NZ_JACGAU010000006.1, from coordinate 79,382 downwards.
GTTTTTCCTTTTCACTAACTGATTTTTTGCTATATATATTCATTTCTTTAGCAGCTAAATTACTAAGTTTTGCACTCTCATAAGCTTTTTTATCAGCTCCAAAAGAAAAAACATTCCAAGATAAACCTAGCATAAATATATTTGAAAACATTTTTTCTTTTACTCTTTCTTTTACTATCATATCAAACGGAGCATATAAAGAATAATTGAAATTATTTTTTGAAAATCCCACAATATTTTTTACAAAAATAGTAGGTTTAAATGGTGCTAATGATAAATCCTTATTAAGCTCGCTCATCTCTTCTTTTAAAGAATTTATTTTAATATCATAAGATTTATTAGCACTATCTTCATAAATAATAGCACTGCCTTTTGTAGGAATAAAATTATTATTAGTTATCAAATAAATATTACTTAATATCTCATCTTTTTGATAGTTTAAATTAACTAATTCACTTTTATTTAATTCAACTTTTGCATTAAAGATTTCTAATTCATCATTAGGTCTTAAACCTACTTTATTAAGACTTTTTAGTCTATCTAAACTTGCATTTAAATATTTTAAATTCTGCTCTTTATATTCAATATTTTCCATTAAAGCTAAATAAGAATAATATAAACTTGTTAAATTAAATTCCAATTCATTTTTAGCCTTTTCTAATTCAATTTGACTTAATTCGTGATTTTTTTTCGCAAGATTTATATTAGAATTTCTTTTACCATCATAAATTAAAGCATCTATTGCTACACTTACATTTGTTAAATTATTTGGATTTATTATATATCTATCATAATCAAAACTAACAAATCCAACTTGTAAAGTAGCACTAGGATAGTATTTGTATTTTACGCTTTTTGCACTTTCTTCTTTGCTTAAAGTTTCATAATTTTTAGCTTTTAATTGCTCATTATTCTCAATACTTTCTAGCATAGTTTTTAAGCTAGTTGCATTCAGCAAACTAAGACTTAATAAAATTAAAGATAATTTTTTCATATTTTTTCCTATGTAAAACTTTTAACCAAATTACCAATTAATAAATTCCAACCATCAACTAAGACAAAAATTAGAATTTTAAATGGTAAAGATATCATAACCGGCGGCAACATCATCATACCCATAGCCATTAATACTGATGATACAACCATATCAATTACTAAAAAAGGTAAGTATAGCAAAAATCCTATCTCAAATGCAGTTTTTAATTCACTAATCATAAAAGCAGGAACTAAAGTTACTAAATCTACATCATCAATACTCTTAGGATTATCAATATTTCTTAAGCGATAAAATAGTGCTAAATCCTTTTCTCTAGTATTTTTAAGCATAAATTCTTTAAACGGCTTAACACTTAATGCAAATGCTTCTTCATAGCCTATTTTTTCTTCCAAATAAGGCTTAATTCCTGTTTCATAAGATTTATTAGCAGCTGGTTGCATTATAAAAAAAGTTATCACAAGTGCTAAAGATATTAAAATTGTATTAGGCGGCATTGCTTGTGTTCCCATAGCTTGTCTCATAAACGAAAACACTATAACTAATCTTAAAAACGAAGTGCATACAAATATAATACTAGGAGCTAAAGCCAATATAGTTAAAACTATGACTACATTTAAAGTAGTTACTAATTGACTAGGCGTTTCTGGTGCGCTTAGATTTAGATTTAATGTAGGAACGCTAAGTGGAGTATCAGCGTAAATAAACACTGAAAACAATAATAAAAGCAATAGTTTTTTCACTAATTTCCTTAAATAGTTTTTAAAAATGTTATCCAAAACTTGCTAACATTTTCTTAAAATCTAAAGGAAAAATATGAAATTAAGCATAGTAATACTAGCAGCTGGTTTTGGCACTAGAATGAATAGTAATTTAGCAAAACCTTTGCATACAATTTGTGGTAAATCTTTAATTAAAATTATTATTGAAAATGCTTTGCAACTTAGTGATGATATAACTTTGATTTTACACCATCAAGCAGACGCTATAAAAGAGCATTTAAAAGATTATTCTAATTTAAAATATATATATCAAGATATGCAAAATCATAAAGGCACAGGCGGGGCTTTAATAAATTATGAGCCAAAATACGAAGAAGCGTTGATTTTAAATGCTGATATGCCTTTAATCACACAAAATAGTCTAAAAATTATAGCTAATACAAATTCTAAAATAGTTTTAAGCACTTTTAATAAATATAGTGCTAATTCTTACGGAAGAGTGATTAAAGAAAATGACAAAATAAGTAAAATTGTAGAGACAAAAGATGCAAACAATGAAGAATTAAAATGCACTTTATGTAATGCTGGAATTTATAAAATCAGTAAAGATATATTAAAAACTTACATTCCTAAGCTAAACAACAACAACGCTCAAAAAGAATATTATCTAACTGATATTATCAAAATGGCTATAGATGATAAAATAAGCGTTAGTGAATGCACCTTTGATGAGATTGAGTTTTTAGGCATTAATAATAAATTAGATTTAGAACAAGCCGAGCAAATTATGCAAAAAAGAATAAAAGATGAATTGCTTATAAATGGCGTTATTATGCATAATAAAGATAGTATTTTCATAGAGCTTGATACACAAATTAGTAATGATTGTGAGATTGAAAGTGGAGTTGTGATTAAGGCAAATTCTATTATAAAAAGCTCAAAAATCTTAGCAAATAGCGTTATAGAAAATAGTGAGATAATTAATTCAAGCATAGGGCCAATGGCTAGAATTCGTCCAAAATGCGTTATTAAAGATAGTAAAATCGGTAATTTCGTAGAATGCAAAAATGCAAAATTAGAAGATGTAAAAGCTGGGCATTTAGCTTATTTAGGAGATTGCGAGATTAGTAGCGGTGTAAATATTGGCTGTGGTGTAATAATTTGTAATTACGATGGCAAAAACAAACACCTAAGCAAAATCGGTAAAAATGTCTTCATAGGCTCAAACTCAAACCTAATAGCACCAATTAACATACCTAGCGATACTTTAATTGCAGCAGGTAGCACGATTAGCAATAAAGACGCTGCTAAATTAAAAGCAAAAGATTTATTTATAGAGCGTAATAAAGGCGTGATTTTTAATAATTTTAAGGATTTTTAATGAAAGTATTATTATGTGTTAGTGGAAGTATTAGCTTTTATAAAAGCTTTGAATTAATTTCTATGTTTAAAGAAGAAGGAATTAAAGTAAAAGCTTTATTAAGTGATGGGGCTTTGAAATTCGTAAATAAATTAGCTTATGAAGCATTATGCGAGAGCGTTTTAACAAGTGAGAATGAAAGCTGGGAAAATGATAAAAATCACATAATGTTTTCAAAAGATTGTGATGCTGTTGTATTTGCTCCTGCTAGTGTTAATTCAATAAATAAACTAGCTAATGGAGTTTGTGATAATGTATTTTTAAGCACCTTAATTGCTTCAAACAAACCACTAATAATAGCACCTGCAGCAAATACTAATATGTATTTAGCAAGTCAAACACAAAAAAGCTTAGAATATTTAAAGAGTTTAGGTGTAAAAATAGTAAAGCCAATTAGCAAAACCTTAGCTTGTAAAGAATTTGGCATAGGAGCTTTAGCTAATACAAAAGATATTTTTCTAGCAACTTTAAGAGAAATTTATAAAGATAAATTCTATATGGGAAAAAATATTTTAATAACAGGTGGCGGCACTCGTGAGAGCATTGATTTGGTAAGAAATATAGGAAATTATTCAAGTGGAACTATGTCAGATGCACTAGCTAAACAAGCTTATTTAAGGGGTGCAAATGTGGTGTATTTAAAAGCTAGATGTGATGAGATTAAAAATGAAAATTTCACACAATTAAGCTACGATACAAGTGCTGAATTAAAAGCCTTAATGCAAGATTATAAAGAATTTGATTATTTATTTATGTGTGCTGCAGTTAGTGATTTTATCCCTATCAAACAAGAAAGAAAAATAAAAAGAGATGAATTTGATGAAGAATTTAATATCAAAATAAGACCTAATGATGATTTATTAGCTACTTTTAATTTTTCTGGTAAAAAAATCGGCTTTAAGCTAGAGTGTGATGAAAAGACTGCCTATGATAATGCAAAAAAAGCTTTAGTAAATAAAGGTTTAAGCTTATTATGTCTTAATATTTTAGGAGAACATACTCAATTTGGCTCAAGTAAAAACGAAATATTTTTCTGTGATTATTCAGGCATTAGTGAAGGGTATTTTGATACTAAAGAAAACTTAGCAAAAATTATTTTTGATAGAGTAAAAGCTGATGTTTAATGATGTTTTACCAATTAAATTTAAAGTAATTGATAAATTAATGTTTAATCGCTACAAATTATTAATTGGTAAAAAAGAATTAACCACAAAATCAAACATTAATTTAGAGCCAAACACTTATTATTTAGCTGAAATTTATGATAGTTTAGTCTTTAAAAATCTTCAAGCTGATAAGGTTTTTGCCTATATTGATTATGATTGTTTTGAGTTATTAAAAATCGCTTTTAGAGATGATTTTAAATACACGCTAATTAATTCATTAATCCAAACAAATCAAAAATCAGATTATGAATGCTATAAAACAATGCTTTTTGCTTTGAATGAAGATATTTTATATTTACCTTGTTTGCTTGAAGGAAAACCTATATTAATTGAATATAGAAAGAAAAAAAATGAATTAGCAATTTATTATGATGTTTTTGCTAAATTAAGCCTTTTTTTAAATGATAATAAAATATTAACTAGCTTTTCTAAGGTTCAAAAAATCTGCTTTGAATATTCGCAAAATGTAGAATTGACTACTTATAAAGATGATTTTTTTAGCCTTAGTTATAAAGGAAATTTATGAACGAGTTAAATCATTTAGCAATCATTATGGATGGTAATGGTAGATGGGCTAAAAATCAAGGTTTATTAAGAAGTTTCGGGCATAAAGCAGGTGCAAAAACTATTGAAAGATTGGTAAAAGCTTGTATTGAAGAAGGCGTTTTAGAGCTTAGTTTGTTTGCATTTTCTACCGAAAATTGGAAAAGACCTAAAGAAGAAATTGAGTTTATTTTCAAACTACTTAAAGAATACTTATCTAGTGAATTAAACAATTTTATAAAAAACGAAATTAGATTTAAAAGCTTTGGAGATATTAGTGTTCTTGATTTGGATACTAAGAATTTAATTAATGAGTTTGAAGAAAAAACTAAAAATTACTCAAGAATTATTTTTAATCTAGGCATAAATTACGGCGGAAAAAATGAGATTTTAAGAGCTTTTAAAAAATTAAAAGCAAGTGATGAAGAAATAGATGAAAATAATTTTAATAAATATTTAGATATTAAAAACAATGTTGATTTATTGATTAGAACGGGCGGACATTTTAGGATTTCAAATTTCTTACTTTGGCAATGTGCTTATGCAGAGTTTGTTTTTACCCCTACTTTGTTTCCAGATTTTAAAGAAGATGAATTAAAAGAAATTATTAAAAATTATAGAATTTGTAAAAGGAATTTCGGTGGAGTTTAGTATTTTAGTTTTTATATTTGGGCTTGTTTTTGGCTCGTTTTTAAATGTATTGATTTTAAGACTACCTGAGAGAAAAAGTGTTTTTTATCCGCCAAGTTCTTGTGGAAGCTGTAATAACAAATTGAAATTCTATCACAATATCCCTATTATTTCTTGGCTAGTTTTAGGTGGTAAATGTGGGTTTTGTAAAAGTAAAATAAGCATTCAGTATCCATTAATTGAGCTAATTGTTGGCTTTATATTTTTATATTGCATAGATATTAGTAGTTTAGAAAATCTTGCTTATTCTATTTGCTTAGCATTATCATTTAGCTTATTATTTGCACTTTGCATTATTGATGTTCGCTACCTTGCTGTGCCTAGCTTTACTTTAATGCTAACTTTGATTTTTGCTCTAATTTATACTCATTCAATAAGTAGTTTTAAAGATGCTTTAATCTTTGCAGGTGGTGCGTATTTGCTAAAATCTTTAATAGAGAGCATAATGAATGCAAAAGCAAAAAGCGATGATGAATGTATTCAAGTAATGGGCGAAGCTGATATTGAAATAATGGCATTAATTGGAGCGTTATTAGGAATTAAACTTGGTTTTGTGGCTATATTTTTAGGAGCTGTTGTGAGTTTGCCTGTTTTTATGTATCTTAGAATAAAAGGCAAGGAAAATATACAAGTTCCTTTTATACCATTTTTAAGCATAGGACTTGCTTTAGTATGGTTTTTCCCTAGCGTTGGGCAATTTTGTTTAGATTATGTGCAATGATTAAAAAATATTTATTTAGACAATTCATAGGCTCTTTTTTATCAATATTTTTAACGCTATTTTTAGTAAGCTCTATCATTGTCTTATTTCAAATAGCAAAAATTACTTCTTATATAGAATTAAGCTTATATGAATTATTTAAATTATATTCTCTTATGAGTGTAAAACTCATCATTTTTACTACTCCTATTAGCTTTTTTATTACCTGTTTTATGTGTATTCTAAGATTATCTAAAGAAAACGAAATAATTATGCTTTTTTCTCTAGGATTAAACCCTAGAAAAATAGCTAATTTTATTAGCTTTTTAGCCTTTATAGTAAGTTTGGTTTTATTAGTAATTAGCATAGTTTTAATGCCACTTAGCTTTTCTTTATATGATAATTTTATTGATTATAAAAAAGCCTTTTCTAAAATTAATCTTAAAAATGCTAATTTTGGTCAAAAATTAGGAGATTATATATATTTTGCAGATGAATTAGAGAATGGAATTTATAAAAATATTGTTTTATATTTGCCAAAAACAAATTCTAAAAACGAACAAATATTATTAGCCAATCAAGGAACAATCCTAAACGAAGATAATAAAATCACATTTAATTTAGACAATGTAATGCTATATAATTTCAAGCAAAATACAGAAATTGCAAAGATTAAAAACCTTAGCTTTAGCACCTTAATTAATTCAAAAATTACCAATATTCAATCATTTAAAGACTATTGGAAAGATTATAAAACCCCTTCAAAATCAAAAGAATTAGTAATTTATGTCCTACTTAGCCTACTTCCTATTGCAAGTGTTCATTACGCACTAGCATTTAGTATTATTAGCTCAAGGTATGAAAAAAGCCACGAGTATTTAGCTATGCTTGTGTTTTTGATAATTTATCTAGTTCCTATGATGATGTTTTTAAATTATCATTTTTATACTATTACTTTTGTATTTTTCACTTCGCTAATAATTTCTAAGATTTGCTTTAGGAAAAAGATTTTATCAAGGTATTAAATGTTTTCAACTCTTAAGATTTTTAATAAAAATATGATTATTTTAAGAGATGATTTATTAGGCGAAATTAACGGCAATAAAGCAAGAAAATTAGATATATTTAAAGACTTAAAACTCCCTTATAAACACATAATCTGCTATGGTTCAAGTCAATCAAATGCTATGCAAGCACTAGCACTCTGGACTAAAAATAATAATTATAATTTTTCTTTTGTCTGTGCTAGAAGATGCGAAATTAGTGGGAATTTAAAAAGTGCATTAGAAAATAATGCTGTGATTTATTATGCGAATAATCCTAAAGAATTTGCAAAAACTTTGCATAAAAATGATAATAATAGCTTTTTAATTAGCGAAGGTGTTTGTGAAGATTATGCTAGATTTGGCTTTTATAAAATGGCAAAAGAAATAGCAAAAATTGTAAATGAATTAGATTGTGATGTGGTATTAGCAAGTGGGACTTATACAAGTGCGATTTATCTTGAAAAATATCTAAGCACACTCTCAAATGCTAGAGTTTTTACAGCATCTTGCGTAAATGCTAATGAATATTTTGTAAAACAAATAAACAAACTTAATCCAAATTCCAAGCTAAAACTATTAAAAACTGCTAGAAAATATCATTTTGCAAATCTTTATGAAGAGCTATTTATTTTAACAAAAAATATTAGCGATATTGAGTTTGATTTGCTTTATGATAGCGTTTGCTTAAAGGCAATTTATGAAAACCTTGATGAACTAAAAGAAAATATCTTATATATTCATCAAGGCGGATTAATTGGTTCTAAGAATTTAGAACTTCGTTATAATAAAAAATATAATCTCATAAATTAAAATTTCTTATTCTTAGCACCAAAGTGGCAAAGTAAAGAAAACACAATACACATAATACAAGCAAATAAAAGCATATATAAACCTGCATTCCAACCAAAAGCATCAACCATAGCACCTAAAAGCATAGTTCCTAAAGAAGCTCCTACGACATAGCTCATAAATCCACGAAGACCAACGCAAGAACCTACAGCAAAAGCAGGAACAACTTCCATAGTTTGAACACTTGCTAAAAATTGTGGCACATATACTAAACACCCAGCTGCTGCTGCAAAAAATATAGTGTAGTAAATATTATCGCTCGTAAAATATCCAATAATCATAAAAAATATTATACAAACAGCAAGAATTGCAGGTGGCATTCTATATCCTTTAAATAATCTATCAGATATAATTCCTGCTAACATTGTTGATGGAATTGCAGCCCATTCAAAGAATAAAAACGCTGTATGCATTTGCTCTTTACTAAAGCCTTTTACAGATAAAAGATAAATAGGAAGCCAATTTATCAACCCAAATCTAATCATATAAACAAAAGTATCCATCCAAGCAACATACCAAGCATTAGGGTTTTTTAGAACATATTTAACAAATATTTCTTTACTACTTAAATCAGTAGTTGAAGCTGAGTTTTTAATATCTTCTTCATAACCTCTTAATTTATTAATCTCGTTTAATTCTTTTAACCCTTCATTTTTAGGATTACCCTTAACAGCGTATAAAACATAAACACTAATTAACAAGGCTAAAATTGCTGGGACATAAAAGTGATTTACTTTCCAATAAGTAGCATTAAAATCAGCTGCAGCAATCCCTAATACAGGAGATAATATTAAAACAGATTTAGAAATAATTGGAGCTACCAAACCCCCTCCAATATTATGGCTTATATTCCAAATAGCAGTATAAATTCCTCTTTCTTTTTTAGGATACCAATTAGCTAGAGTAATAAAACTAGGTCCAACGCCCATTCCTTGAAAAACTCCAAGTGCAATAACAGCACCTACATAAGCATATAAAGCATTACAAAAGCCTAATAATACATTAATTAACGCACATAAAATAAGACCTAAAGCCATATATCTTTTTGGGTCAGCCTTATCACTTAAAGCACTCATAACGCCTTTGCTAATACCATAAGCAATTAGCATAGAACCAGTAATTAAACCTATATCAGAATTATTTACTGCTAAATCAGTCTTAATTAATGGAGTAGATAGGGTAATATTATTTCTTACTAAATAATATCCCATATAACCAACAAACACGCCACTTAATGAAAGCTTTCTATACTTATAATAAGTGCTTAGCAACTCATCATCTTTAATCACCCTATCCTTTTTGACAGGTCTTAAAAAAGAAATCATCTTTAATCCTTTAAATAAAATAATAGTAATTTTATTTAAAGTTGTTTTAAAATAGTATTAATTATTGAGCTATATAAAGAATAATTTTTGTTTTATAGTATTAATAAATATTTATTATTAAAAGTTTAAGAATTTAATTATTCATAATTAATTATAAGTGCAAAATATAATGATTTTACTTTATTATAAAAGCTAAAATTAATTGATTGAATTATCTAATTAGTATGAAAATTTTTTATTTTAAATTGTCTTAATATAAGAATATTTATTTTTAAGATTTTAAAATTAATTATATTTATAAGTATTAAATGCCTAAAAATAGGCATTTAATTAAGCTTTTATATCTACTACATTGCCGCCTAATTCAGCTATTTTATCATCTATAGCTTTTACAGCGCGTTCAATTGTAGCATTTGCAATATCAGCATATCCTTTACTAAAACCACCTAAAGTCTTATCGGCGTCTTTAAAACCACGCATAATTCCTTCACGACCTGCTTTTAGCTTTTCAATATCATCTCCAGCACCAGCTAGAACAAAACCAGCTATTCTATCGCCAGTTTGCTTACTACCCCAATAGCCATCTTCGCTAATTAATTCTTTAGCTTTTGCAGGAGTTAAGTTTTGTAAATTCTCAAAACCATCACCTAATTTACCTAAAGTTCCAAGAAAAGTATTAAGTTGCATTTCATTTTTTGAAAAACTAAATATGCTTCCTTGAGTATTAAATTGAGAAAAGCTAATTTGCATACTTTGTGCTATATAAGCATTTGTAATATCCTTACCACTAATACTACTTAAATCCCTATCTCCTAAGTCAATGCCTATATTTTTTAAATTATCTTTTATAGCATTTCTTGCATCATCTTGAGTTTTTACACTTTTTGGTAAGCCACTCGTAAAACCTGAATTACTAACAGAACCTACATTCATAATCTTCTCCTTTTAAATATAGTCTTTTTTATATCGGCTAAATAATAAATTTATTTAATTTTTTAATAAAAATAAATTTATTTTAAATAATTTAATACTAAATTTGCAAAATACTTACTAGCTAGCAGCAATACTTCATCGTTGAAATTATATTCTGGATGATGAAGATTTGCACTATCTCCGTTATTTATAAAAGCATATGTTCCTTTAACCTCATCTAAAAATGCAGAAAAGTCTTCACTACCCATTAAATGCGGGTGTTCAAACTCACATTCATCTTCACCAAAACTCTCAATCGCAGCAAGTCTTGCTAACTCGTGTGCTTCATCGTTATTAATAGTAGCTTTTATATTTTCAGCTCTTTTTACTATGGCTTTTATATTAAAAGCATTTGCTAAGTTTGTTGCTAATTCTTTAATTCTTGTATCAATAAATTCAAGCTCTTGATTGCTAAGACCTCTTACATTTATCATAACACTAGCTTCATTTGGGATTATATTAAATGCTTTTGTAGTCCCTGCTAGAAAGCCTGTAACATTTACAACGCTATCTTTTAATTCTAAAGATTTAAAAGTATATAAAGCATTTACAAAATTATTTGCAACGCTTATTGGGTCTTTGCATAAATGTGGAGCCGATGCGTGTCCGCCTAAGCCTATAAAATCTACTTTATAAGCACTTACACCTGCCATCATTACGCCTTTTTTCATAAAGAATTTCTTATTTTCATAGCCTTTCATCTGTGAAATTGGCATATTATGAATTCCATAAATATAATCAACCTTAAAGCGTTCTAAAACTCCATCTTTTATCATTCTCATAGCACCGCTTAGCATTTCATTATCACAACATTCTTCAGCAGGTTGAAAAAATAAATTAAGAGTTCCATTAAAATTAGCACTTGCTAAATACTTAGCAGCCATTAATAATCCTGCCGTATGCCCATCGTGTCCGCAAGCGTGCATACAGCCATTCTTACTAGCATAATCAAGTCCTGTGCATTCTTCTATACTAAGTGCATCCATATCAGCTCTAAGACCTATGCTTTTAGTAGAATTTCCTTTCTTTAATACTCCTACAACACCTGTTTTTCCTATGCCTTCATAAACTTCATAACCAAATTCTTTTAGTTTATTTGCAACTAATTTTGCGGTATTAAACTCATTAAATCCTAGCTCTGGATTTGCGTGTATGTTATGTCTTAACTCTATAAATTCTTTATGTAAATTATTTAATTCTTTCATTAATAATACACCTTATTTTCTTTTAAAAAGCTTCTTAAATCTTCGTATTCGCTATTGGTTAAAAATCTATATTTTTTAGGCTTTAACACACCCAAATCAACCCTACCAAAAGCAACCCTTTTAAGCTCCACTACTTCTAAATCAAATTCAGCAAAAAAGCGTCTTAATTCTCTATTTTTGCCTTCATCAATAATAACTCTTAGTTTTGTATATCCACCACTACTTCCAAAAATCTCATATTCTAAAAAAGGCTTTAGACTAAGATTTGTGATTTTGCTTTTTGGGTGTGCTCCTTTTAAGCTATTTACAATCTCAAGTCCATTTTCCATAGCATTGATTACTTCTTTTGTGATAGTTCCTTTAATTTTTAAGTAATATTCACGCTCTAAGTTACTTTGCATTAAAAAATCAGCTATTACAGGACTATCTACTAATAAAAGTATGCCCGTTGATGAAAAATCTAATCTTCCAACAGGATTAAAATGTCTAAAATCTCTTGGCAAATTATCATATATTAAGGCTCTTCCACGCTCATCTTTGTGGCTTACTAATTCGCCTTTATCTTTATGATATACGATGACGCTAAATTCACTTTTTTTATAAATTCTTTTACCTTTTACAAAAACTTTATCATCAATTCCAACTTCACTCCAGTCTTCTAAGCAAACTTTGTTATTAATCTTTACTAAGCCTTCTTTTATTAATTTGTCAGCTTCTTTTCTTGAATACTTGCTATTGTGTGCTATAAATTTATTAAGTCTCATCACTCATCCAATAATTGTAATAATCCTATTATTTTTTCATTCTCAAGAACTACTAAAATTGATATTTTGTTTTCTTTCATATAAGAAAACGCCTTATGTGCTAAAACTGATTTTTCTATGGTTTTAGGATTTTTACTAGCATATTCTAAGGCTAATTGCTCTAAAGAAAAATCATCCTTAGCCATAGCTCTTCTTAAATCCCCATCACTTAAAAATCCAACTAATTTTTCATTATCAACTAATAAAGCACAACCAAAACTTGCCTTGCTCATACAAATAATAGCGTCTTTTAAACTAGCATTTTTGCTTATTATCGGTAGATTGTTTTTATGCATTAAATCACTAACTTTTACATAATACTTTTTACCTAATGCTCCACCTGGATGATTTATACCAAAATCACTAACGCTAAAATCTTTTAAATTAATAACACAAGCTAAAAGCGCATCAGCTAAAGCTAGAGTTAGAGTAGTTGAGCTAGTAGGTGCTGGTAGATTTGTGATTGCTTCATTGCAATTTGTAGCAATATTGAAACTACAAGCATTTGCTAATGGAGAATTGCTTTGAGAAATGCTAATTAAAGTAGCGTTTCTATCATTTAAAAATGGTAATATTTTTAACACTTCTTCGCTTTTACCACTAAAAGAAATTAAAATTACCACATCATCTTTACAAATATTTCCCAAATCTCCGTGCATTAACTCACTAGCATGAATAAAAAATGACCTTACCCCACAACTAGCAAACGAAGCTGCAATTTTGCGTCCAACGATACCACTTTTACCAACTCCAACAATGATTAAATTCCCTTTGCATTCACTAATTATCTTAGCAACTTCACAAAAACTCTCATCTAAAGAATTTGACGCTTCTTCTAAAGCGAAGGCTTCTCGCTTTAGAATGTTTTTTGCAATTTCTAGCATATTTTATCCTTAATGAATATTTAATAATAAATACGGATATTTTTTATATTTTTTGAAAAAATACTTCTTAAGTGCATTTCTAAGTGCAGGTTCAAATGCCTTTTTATCCTTTAATAAAGTATCTTTTGCATCAGCTATAAATAATTTAATATAATTGCTAACATCAGTTGCAAAATCTTGAGCTAGTTTATTTGATACTAAACCAAAATTGATTATATGTGCGTGATTTAGTGTCCTTGCACCCATATTAATATGAAGATTAAGCTGCACTATTCCATGCTCTGCAAGATTTTTTCTAGTATTTAATAAATCATCATGCACTTCTCTATCTACTTGATTATCTATATAAGTTTTACCTGTTTTAACGGTTTTTAATCTTCTTAATTTATTCCAGCTAATCTCCATTTGATCGCCGTTATTTAATAAATATATATTTTTTTCATTCACACCACAAGCAATTGCACTAGCTTTGTGCTTACTGATATGAGAATACTCTCCATGCACAGGCAAGAAATATTTAGGTTTTACAAGTCTTAAGATTAGCTTTTGCTCTTCACTTGCTGCATGACCGCTTACATGAATTTCACTAAATTCTTGATAAGCAACACTTGCTCCATGACGCATTAATAAATCAATTACACCTGATACACTTGCTTCATTACCAGGAATTGCTTTAGCACTTATAATTACTTGATCATTAGGCTTAATTTTTACATGTTTGTGTTCGCTTGTAGCCATTCTATATAATGCACTCATACTCTCACCTTGTGAGCCTGTAGTTACTATTAATATCTCTTCATCAGGATATTTATCAAGCTCATCAGCACTTATAAAAATCTTTTTATCAAATTTTAAATATCCAAGCTCAATTGCTGTAAATAGATTTCTTTCCATAGAACGACCTATAATACAAACTTTTCTATTATATACAAGTGCGTGTGTGATTGCTTGATGGATTCTGTGAATGTTTGAGCTAAATGTACTCATAATCACACGACCTTTGCATCTTGAATAAATCAAATCAAAAGTCCCACCAACGGTGCTTTCGCTCTTAGTTACACCTTCGCGGTAACTATTAGTACTATCGCTAAATAAACATAAAACACCTTTTTCGCCATAATAAGCTAAACGATGTAAATCACTAGCATAACCATCTATTGGAGTATGGTCAATCTTAAAATCTCCCGTATGAATAATAGTTCCAGCAGGAGTATTTATAGCTAATGCACAGCTATCTATAATACTATGAGTTATATGCATAAACTCAACTTTAAAAGAGCCAATTTCATAAATTTGTCTTTTTGTAATTGGTCTAAATAATTTGCATTTATCTTTAAGCCCGTGTTCGCTAAATTTATTTGAAATCATTCCAAGTGGAAGCGGCGTAGCATAAATCGGAAAATCAAATTCTTTATAAAAATAAGGCATTGCTCCAATATGATCTTCGTGAGCGTGAGTGATAAGAACAGCTTTTACTTTATCTTTTATCTTTCTAATATAAGAAAAATCAGGAACTACAATATCAACACCTAAAGTATCAGCATCAGGAAAGCTCATTCCAACATCAATGATAATAGCTTCATCTTCATACTCAATTACGCTCATATTTCCACCAATAGCACCAAGTCCGCCTAATGGAGTAAATTTAACACTTGCATTACCTTTGTAATTTATCCAAGGATATAGCCTTTTTTCTTGAGCTTTTTCGTTTTCTTTCATCGATTCAGCTAAGGCTTTTTGCCAATCTAAATCACCTTTTAAAGAAGCTGGTAAGATTTTTTTCTTACGCTTTTTTTTCTTTTTAGCTTTTTTATCGTCAATTTCTTCTTCTAATTCTTCTAAAAGTTCATCTTCGTTTTCAGCGTTTTCATAACTTCTTGCTACTTTTGTTTTTTCTAAATCTTCAATATTCATTTTCATCCTTTAGTAATTTAAAAAGTTCTAAGAATGATTTAACAGATATTTCATGAGCTCTTTTGTTTTCATCAATTTCTAGCTTATCTAATGCTTGTTTTACCTTTGTTTTATTTGAAAATGAACTAAGCATTTTTTTTCTTGGTTGATTAAAGGCTATCTTGATAAAAGAATTAAAAGCTTTTAAATCTTTTTTATCCAACAAACTAGGCTTTTTAATAAGCTTAATTACACTAGAATTTACTTTTGGCATAGGAGTGAATGCACTAGGTGGCACTTCACAAACATTAACTTTATCACAAAGTAAATCCGTAATAACACTTAAAGCACAATAATCAATCCCAAAAAATCTATCTGCTAATTCTTTTTGAATCATCACAAGCATACCTATGCAGTTATCATCAAATAAAGCATTTATAATAATTTGAGAACTAATATAATACGGCAAATTAGCACATATAAAATAAGGCTCATCGCTAATTTTTACATTCATAACATCAGCATTTATTAGCGTAAAATCTCCACTTAAAATCTCTTTATTAAAACGCTCGTTTAAAATAGGAATTAAACTATCATCTATTTCAAAACTTGTTAATTTAAAACCGCTTTTAAGTATTGGAGCAGTTAAATCACCTAAGCCAGGCCCAATTTCAATTAATTTTGCTTTTAAATCTTTGGGTATCGCTTGGATGATCTGCTGTTTTACTAACTCATCTTTTAAAAAATTTTGTCCGAATTTCTTTTTTGCCTTAATCATTTGGGGAGTATATGAAAAAATATTTAATGTATAGAAAAATTATTTTGAAATTCCTATTTCAAATTCTCAAACAAAAAAATAATAAAAAGTGGGAAATTTAAAATGGTGGTTAGAGGCAGAATCGAACTGCCGACACGCAGATTTTCAGTCTGCTGCTCTACCGACTGAGCTATCCAACCACCGAAGTAAAAGCCGTTATTATATATGATAATTCTTAAATTATGCTTAAATTTTTTCTAATGCGAAAATTTGTTGTTTTAAAAACGAATAATTAAGTATTGAAAGTATAAAAACTACAATACTAGCAATACTTAAAAATGAAATTCCTGTTTCAAATTCTTGAAAAAATAAAATTATCAAACATAAAATCATTACTAAAAAACTAAGACTTATCGCTTTTATTTGTCTTTTTTTAGCCTTATCAAAATTATTTTCATTTTGATTTTTAAATAAAATCACTCTATCAATAGCAACTACAAAATAAGTATTTTCGCAATTTTTTAATTCATCTTGGATTATAAATTCTTTATTTTTATAAAGTAATTTATTATTTTTCACACTATACTCACTTGTAATTAAAGCACTTTTTGCAAGTCTTAAAAAGCTAAACATCTAAATCTTTCATATATTTTATAAACAAATCCCCACGCTCAGCATAAGAACTAAACTCATCTAAACTAGCACACGCAGGACTTAATAATGCTATTTCTTTAGTTGTTAAATCTTTATAAATCATACTTACAGCTTCTTTTAGATTGGTTCTAATTGGGTTTAATCCGTGCTTTTTAGCAATATCGCTAAAATCGCTCTTGCCTATTAAATAAAGCTTTATATTTTTATCTAATTTTGAGAAAAACTCATTTAAATCTTGACCTTTAGCATCTCCACCAGCAATTAAATGTAAAGGCTCTTTAAAACTATTAATAGCAGCAAGTGCAGCTGAAATATTAGTAGCCTTGCTATCATCAATCCAAATTCTATCTTTGCTATCTTTAAAAATCTCAACTCTATGACGACCAATTTTAAACTTAGATATTTTTTCATATTCAATTTTGCCACTAATAATCTTACAAGCAGCCAACGCTAAACACGCATCTAATAAAAACGGCTCATTGTAATTTAATCTAGCTAAATCAATATCAAAAAGTTTAGCTAAATCACTAGAATTCTCATAAAAATATTTAATACAATTTGCACTCTTTAAATACTCTTCATATTTTTTAGGCACAATAATACTTGCTGTTTTATTCATTCTAAAAATTAAATCAAGTTTTGCTTTTTCATAATTATTAAAGCTTCCATGCCAAGAAATATGATCATCACAAATAGGTAATAATACATAAAGCTCAGGTCTTGCAACCTTAGTATAATGAAGGGCAAAAGAGCTCATCTCAAGGACAACTAAAGGTGCTTTAAGATTCATTAATGCAATTGGTTTTCCTATATTTGCTCCTGCTTCAATATTAAGCAAATAAGAAATCATTTCCGTTGTAGTAGTCTTACCATTAGTCCCACTAACCCAAATACTAAGCCCTAAAGCTTCGTTATAAAAATCAATCTCACTTGTTAAATTCTTAGCACTTTTACATAAAATATGATTAGGCGCAATTCCAGGACTAACTACTTCTATGCTACTTTTATCAGGATTAAAATAGCTTGTAGGTAAAAGCTTATTACCAAATTCATCTTCACTACAAACGCTAAATTTATCATCATATATATACCATTCACCCTTTTTATAAGTGCTTGTAATCGCCTTAGCAACATTTCCATATCCAAACATTGATAACATAAAACTCACCTTAATTTAATAGTAATTAACGCTAAAACATTGCAAATAAATGCAATTAGCCAAAACCTAACTATGATTTTATTTTCACTCCAACCAATTTGCTCAAAATGATGATGAATTGGAGCCATTTTGAAAATCCTTTTATGAAATATTTTAAAACTTCCAACTTGTAAAATAACGCTAATAGTCTCAAGAACAAAAACAAAACCTATTAAAATTAATAAAATCTCATTTTTTGAAATTATCGCTAAATATCCAACAATAGCTCCTAATGTAAGAGAACCGCTATCTCCCATAAATACTTGTGCTGGATGGCAGTTATACCATAAAAATCCTAGTAAAGCACCAATTAATGCAAGTGCAATCACAACGCATTCTTCACTCCCGCTTACTCTAGGTAACAATAAATAATTAGCATAAACAGCATTTGAGCTAAGATATAAAAACACTGATAATGTAAATAGTGAAAACACACTAGGCACACAAGCAAGTCCATCAAGTCCATCAGTTAGATTAATAGCATTTGAGCTAGAAATTAACACCAATACCCAAAATAATAAAGCAAAATACTTCATATCAATTATAGGATATTTATAAAATGGGACAAAAAGTTCTGTGCTAAAATTCCCATATATCATAATAGGTAATATTGTTATTAAAGATGCAATTAACATTAAAATCATTTTAGAGCGTGGTTTTAACCCAGCTTTATTTGCCTTTTTTAATACCTTGCCTAAATCATCAATTATTCCAATAGCACCAAAACAAACAATACACAAAATCGCACTAAAACTATAAACATTAAATGTAGTAAAAACAAGACTAGATAATAAAGCAGCACAAATAAAAACAACCCCACCCATTGTAGGAGTATTAGATTTTTTTTGATGATTTAGTGGTGCATCACTTAAAATTGGCTGATTAGCCCCTACACTCTTTGCCCAAGAAATAAAAAGTGGCATAATAATTAATGTAATAATAAACGATAATAAAAACGCTAAAAAAGCCCTAACGCTAATGTAAGAAAATAAGTTTATATCAAGGTTAAACATTTTTGTTCCTAATAAATTTATAAAAAAGGCAAATATTATAATAAAATTATAAATTTTTAGAGTATTATTTCTCTTTTAACCAATATAAGGAGTTTATATGTTAAATCCAGTTCTAACAATTGCAGGAAGTGATTGCAGTGGTGGTAGCGGACTTGAAGCTGATTTAAAAACCTTTACTATGCATAAAACTTTTGGAATGGCAGTAGTTTTAGGAGTATATGCTGTAAATACTCAAGGAGTTTATGGTGCTTGTGTTATGAATGAAGATATTGTATCGGCTCAATTTGATGCAGTATTTAAAGATATTCCACCAAAAGCACTAAAAACAGGATTAATGGGGGATGCTAATTTAATAAGATTAACTATTGAAAAATTTAAAGAATATAAACCTAAAAATATAGTAATTGACCCTGTTATGTTTGCTAAAAGTGGTTTTAGATTAATAGGAGATGAAGATTTTAAGCTTTATGTAAATGAGTTTATCAAATTCGCTGATATTTTAACGCCTAACAAATTAGAAGCCGAACTTTTATGTGGATTTGAGATTAATTCTAAAGAAAAACTAAAAGATGCTGCTAAAAAATTAATAGACTTAGGTGCTAAAAGCGTGATTGCTAAAGGTGGAAAATATTTTGATTTAGCGATAGATTATTTTTATGATGGAAAAGACTTTTACGAGCTTTACGGCAAACCTTTAAATACCACAAACGATCACGGAGCAGGATGTACTTTAAGTGCTTCTATAGCTGCTAATTTAGCTAATGGACTTTCTAAACTACAAGCTGTAAAAGATGCTAAATTATATACACAAAATGCAATGGAATTTGCTCCAAACTTAGGAAGTGGCAGAGGCCCATTAAATCATATGTTTAATTTATAAAAAGGCAAAATATATAATTTTGCCTAAAACTTATATCCAAAACCAATCTTAAAAAAATAAGAATTAAATTCTTTAAAAAACTGCTTACTTAAATCAATATCCAAACTTAAACTATCATTTAATAAATACTTAGTTTGTATTCCAAGCTCAAAACTATTAAGATTTTTAAAATATAGATTTTCTTTAGAATATCCATCACTTATAATAAGCAATTTATCCTTGCTTAAGCTTTTAAAATAATTACTATTTAGCGAAAATGCAAAATCATTGTTAAGGTATTCTAAAGCAAAACCTAATTTTAAAAAGCAATTATTTTGCCTTTTAAATAAAGCTTTTATATATTCATTTTTATATTTTGTCTTTGGTAAGTATTCAAAAACAAAAGCAATATTTGGCTTATATACAAAATAATTTTCATAACTTAA
The DNA here is from genome assembly GCF_020137595.1 of Campylobacter sp. RM12640. NCBI lineage: Bacteria > Pseudomonadati > Campylobacterota > Epsilonproteobacteria > Campylobacterales > Campylobacteraceae > Campylobacter > Campylobacter sp. RM12640. The sequence goes on along the minus strand of NZ_JACGAU010000006.1, from coordinate 59,243 downwards.
TCCAAATTCTACTTTTGAATTAACGCTAAAATAATCTTTATTTATAATCCCTAAATCATCAAGATTTATCGCAACTTCGTGCTCATTGTATTTAAAATCAGTATTTATATAAAAATTATCAAAATTAAAATTAGCATAAAATCCGCCGCCATAGATTTTATGATTTTTGCTTTCATTATTTAAGCTATATAAAAATAATCCTAAATTATTATAAAAATAATTATATTCATTAGATTTATTTATTTTTATTAGATTTAGCCAATAATTTATATCATTTATATCCCCACTTAAATACTCATAATCTAAATAATCAAACCTTTTGCTATCAAAATTTAATCTTGAAATAGAATAATTTAATAAATCTTCTTTATAGAATTTATTTTTTATATTATTAATTAGCTTTTTATCCACACCAATTTTTGCAATATCAGGATTTTTTGCTGTAATTTTATTTATTGCATTATTTTCTAAATTCTTTTTATATTTATCATCAAATAATTCATTAATATCGCTAATATTTAAAGAGTTAAAATCCCCTATCCCAAGCAAAAAAGCTCCATTTTGCTCTTTTTTTACTATTACTTCTTTATCAAAACCAAAAACACTAAAGCCTTTTATAGTATATACAGCAAAATCTTTACTTAAATCCTTACTACTCCTTGCTAAAAGTAAAGGAAAAAATCCTAAATTATTTTGATAATTTACAATTTTTATATCATTATTTACGCCTTTTATCTCTTCATCAACGACAATAGCCCCACTAAAACCATCATTAAAATAAAGAACAAAATTATTATTATTAGCTTCTAGTGTTTTAGCTCTAAAACCACCATAAATTGATGAAGAATTTAAAATCAAATTATCAAAAATCATATTTTTTGAATTAATTGTAGAATTATTGATTTTCGCATTTTTTACTTTTAATTCTTCATTAGCTAAATTACTATAAGCAATCTCAATATCCCCACCTAAAATATCAGCATTAATAGCAGATGCGTTAGCATAAAAATACGCATTATCGCTTTGAGTAATGGTATTATTAAAAGTAGATTTATAACTTGTAAAAAATCCACTATTATTTATCTTTTCAAAACTAGAATAAATACTATCTACATTTAAAGTATTTTCTAATTGATTTTTAAACTTAAAATTGCTTCCTACTAAATCACCATTATTAATAACCCTATCATTAAAGGTAATATCATTTCCAATAACCCAGCCATTAATATCATTATCTAATTCTTTATTAAAAGTAGTAATATCACCTAAAATCATACCATCATTATAAGTATTTGCAAAAGTTAAATTCTCTCCAGAAATAGTGCTATTTTGATTATTTTTTAGATTATTTTTAAATTCTAAAAAATCCCCATTGATAGTATCATTATTGATTACTTCGCCAATAAATTCTGCATTATTTACATCCATAACAGCATTATTAATCACTTCATTAAAACTAGCTTTATTATCTATAAAAATATATGAATTATTTTCTAAAGTTGATTTAAATGATAAATTATTTCCAGATATAAGCCCATCAGTATCATTTAAAACATCTCCATTAAAAGTATTGTTATCTCCAAAAATCCAGCCTTCTTGAAAGTTAATAAAATCATAAAAAATATTATCATCTCCATAAATTAAGCCATAATTTTGCATATTAAAAAAATTATTATGATTAGCTTCTATCATTCCATCATATAGATTAAAAAACTCTTGATTTGTAGTAGTATTGGTGCTTAAGAAATATCCATTATTAACAAACATTTGAATATTATGAAATGAGCCTTCAAAAAATCCACCATTATACACCTCGTTAAAAGTAGAAAAATTACCACTTAAAGTAGCACCAAAATTATTATTAAAAACACCAGAAAATTGATTTTTATCACTATTTATGACGCCTTCATTATCTATATCTTCATTTGTAATTATCTGATTTGAAATCACTTCATTTTCATTGATAATTAAAGCATTTAAAAAAGTTAAACTAAATAAAAATAACAAATATTTTTTAAACAATATAAACCTTTATATAAAAATAATTTTTAATTATATTTAAAAATTAGCTAATATTAAAATATCAAAATAATATTTTAAATTCTAATTTAATTGTTTATATAATATTTATAATTATTTTCAATTATTCTTAAGAAATGATTTTTATAATTAATATTTTTTAAGGAGAATGTATGAAAAAATTATTATTTGTGTCAATTTTATCAAGTTTAGCTTTTGCTGATGTAAGTTATTTATTAAATGTAAAAAATATGGGTTGCAATGGTTGTGCTAAAAAAATAATAGAAGCGTCTAAAAGTATTGCTGAAGTTAAAGATTACAAGGCTGATTTTAATTCTAAAGATTTAGTTATTACTTTTGCTAAAGATGTAGATATTAAAGCAATAGTAGAAAAAATCAACGAAATCGGCTATAAAGCAGTGCAACAATGAAGGCATTTTTTATAATGCTTTTAGCACTTAATCTTAATGCAAATGTTTATTTTATAAAAGATATGGCTTGTGAAGTTTGTGTTGATTTTATTAGTTTTTGTGCTAGTAAAGTTAGCAAAAATTATAAAGTAGATTTAAATTCTAAAACTCTAAAAATAAGTGATAAAACTTATGATGAAAAATCACTTTTAAAATGTTTAGCAAAAGATGGCTATGAAGCAATTTTGCAAAAATAAAATTAGGCTAAGCATATTTTTAGCTACATATATTTATGCAAATACCTTAGATGAAATCAATATTAATGCAGTGCAAAATATTGATTATTTAGAATTTTCTAACACTATTTACAATAAAGCCTATCTTAATACTCAAATAAAACAAAATCACACTTTAGATGAACTTATCAAAAATCATACAAATATAAGAATTACTACTAAAGATAGCGATAATTCAAATTCTTTAAAGCCAGATGATTTTTCAATCAATGGTGCTAAAACCTATCAAAATCAAATGTTTATAGATGGAATAAACATAACAAGCACCATTCAACCAGCTATGTCAAAAACGCTATATAAAAATGTCTGGTATAACCCATCTCTTGGTTCATATTCGCTTAATATAGATAGCGAAATTATAGATAATTTAAGCATTTATGATAGTTTTGTAAGTGCTAGTTATGGTGGATTTTTAGGTGGAGTAATTGATGCAAAAATCAAAAGCCCATCAAAAAACCCAAGTGGTGGATTTAGTCTTGGATATAGCTTTCAAGATAATATTTTTATAGATGATAAAATAAGGCAAAAATATTCTAGTGGATATGGTTATCAAGATTTTAGTAATTATTATAAAAGATATTTCAGTGCTAATTTTAGCTCATATTTAAATGATACTTTTGGAATTTTATTTTTTGCAAGTAGTAATTATTCAAATACAAAAATAAAGCAAAAAGATATATATACAATAAATAAAATTAGCGATACAAATAACTTAATTTTGCTAAAAACTCAAAAAGATTATGATAACCATATTCTTAGCTCAACTTTTATTTATAATCCTTATTTAATAAATCAATTTCAAGAAGGCGTAATTGATTCTAATATGAAAGTAAATTATGGTGGATTTAGCTTAGCTTTTAATCTTGAAAGTGAATTAAAAAATATAAATCTTAATCAGCATTTATCATTTTTAAAATCAAATTCTTCAAGAATTTATGATAAAAAAGTTCAGTATCAATTCATCTTACCTTCAGGTATAAAGCAAAGTTATGGTGGGCTAGGAGATACCTTACAAACTGAAAAATCATATCAATATAAATTAGATGCTAAAACCAATGAATTTAAAAATAATGATTTAGAATATAGCTTTAATTTTGGTTTTGAACTTAGTAAAAATCAAGGCAAAATAAATAGAATTAATCCTTATACAAGATATGAAAAACCAATTGATATTCTAGCTTGTAAAGAAAATGATATTAGTTGCATAAATAATCAATATTTTTCATATTATGAAACACATTTTGCAAAAGCTAAAAAATCAATAAACAACTACGCTCAATTTATACAAAGCGATATTAAATATCATAATTTTAGATTTAGATTAGGTCTTAGAAATGATTATGATAGCCTTAGCAAAAGATTTAATATAGCCCCTAGAACAGGACTTGAGTATTATTTAAATGATAATCAATTTTTAGGATTTGGATTTAATAAATATTTTGATAAAGGGCTTTTAGCTTATATTTTATATGATGATTATTTTAGTGGATATGAAGAGTATTCAAGAATTGATTATAATAGCCCTTGGATACAAGATACAAAATGGCAAAAAGATAGAGTTTTTATAGGATTAAAAAGCCCTTATGCTAATGAGTTTAGCCTATATTACAACGCAGAATTTAAATATTTTAAAATGTTATTAAAATACATTAAACGCAAAACTTATAATGAAATTTATTCAGCAAATCAAGAAGAATTAGGCTTAGAAAGTATAAACGATACTGATAATAATTATAAAGTTTATTATAATGGCAAAAAAACAGCTAATGATATTATAAGTCTTAATTTATCTAGCAATGAAATTAGTATATTTAATACTAAAAATTATTTTGATTTAAATCTTAGCTATTTACACAAAAAAGGTAGTGCGACTAATTATTTAAGCACAACTGGTAAAAACATAATCTATAATGGTAAAACTATAAAATCAAGTGAATTGCCATTTGTTTATGAGCCTTTTATAGCTAATTTTACTCATAATTTATTTTATGATAATTTTAACTTGATTAATGAAATCACTTATCATTCAGCGAAAAATGATTTATACTCACAATACGATAAGAATTTAAATATGCAAATATTTAGCGATACTAAACTTAAGTCATATTTGAATTGGAATTTAGGATTTGGCTATACTAAAAATATTAAAAATACTAAATTAAAAATAAGTTTTAATATCTTAAATATTTTAAATAGCAAAAATAAAATCAGCGTATTTAATTGTAATAACGAATTATGTTATAAATACGCTAATTCAAGGCTATATACTTTTAATCTAAATTATAATTTTTAAATTAGTGCAATTAAGCACTAATTTTTAATGTAAGCTAAACTTAAGCGGCACACTAATATCTAAAACTCTTTCATAACGCTTAAATTTCGCTATCTCAACGCTTTTAATTCCTGCTTTGTTTAGATTTTCATATTTTGATGGCTTAAGTATTTTTATATTTTTTGCCTTACCATAATCATAGGTAAATCCTACAACCACTACTCCTTGCTCACGCCTTTTTCTTGAACTCATAGGATAATTACTCTTAGCAGTTTTATTTAAAACTGATTGAATATGAGAGATTAATTCATCTTGATTATTCCCACCTGCAGGAGTATTATTACTAATTATAGTAGTTGGTTTAGCTTCATTTATCTTGCTTGCTAAAGGTTCGTTTTTAGGTGTGATTGGCTCATCTTGAGTTTTTTTAATTTCTTTTACTTCTTGCTTTGGTTTTGGTTTTTTATGGTGCTTTTTTTTAGGTTTTAAAGCAAATTTTTCTTCTTTTATCTCTTCTTTGATTATTTCTTCTTTTATTTCTTTTACTTCTTCAATTATTTCTTCTTTAACAGCATTTTGAGGTATGCTAGGAGCATAAAAAAGCACTGCTAAAGCTTTATCATTTTTAATCTCACTTGTCTTTACATCAATTCTAAAAAAACACGCCAACAAAACCGCATGAACTAAAAAGGAGATGAAAAATGCGATTTTATTTTTCTGTTGCAATAGCAAAATTTTCATGCTTTAACTCTTTTAAAATATCCACTATTTTTACAAAATGTTTATAACTAGCGTTCTCATCAGAGCGTAAAATTACAATTTCATCTTTACTAATACTTGATAATTTTGTCTTTAATTCATCTACGCTAAGCAAACTCTCATTATAAAATATCTCGCCAGTTTCATTAATACTTATAAATACTTTTTGCTTATCATCAATGCTTACGCTATTTTCTGATTTTGGTAAGTTTATAGCGATTTTTTCTTCTGCTATAAAGGTGCTAACACTTAAAACAATGCAAAGTAAAACTAGCATAATATCAATAAATGGAACTAGATTTAAGCCTTCTTTATTTACTCTCATTATTTTCCTTAAATCTTGATAATACAACATCAACTTTTCTAATAAATGCGTTGTATATCATAAGAGTTGGGATTGCTACAACAAGTCCAAGTGCTGTTGCTTTAAGAGCAAGTGATAGCCCTAGCATAATACTTTTTGCGTCCATAGTAGCTGCATTTGCCATATCATAAAATGTAATCATTATGCCTATTACCGTGCCAAGCAAACCTATATAAGGAGCGTTTTGATAAACGATGTAAAGACAGGTGAGATTTTTACTAAGTGCTATTTCTAATTCATCTTTACATTTATAATTTTTAATATCAATATTCTTAAAAAATATTAGCCTTTCAATACTAAATGCCAAAACTAAAAAGCTCATAAAAAATAATATCGCAAACACAAAATAATCTAAATATTCTTTTAAAAATTCCACATTTTCTCCTAATAATTGATATTCTAAAAAAGGCTAAAAAGCCTTTTTTAGTTTAGAATTTGTAACTAAAGCCTAGTTTTATATTTCTTCCTGCTTCATAGTCGTTTGCAGTCTCAACCCCAAATCTTCTTTGAGAATGTGAAACATAAGTTTTATCAAATAGATTGCCAACGCTTAAGTTTATTTCAAGATTTTGAGTAGGCATATAACTTGCATATATTTCGCTTACTCCATAACCTGCTTTTTTAGTTCCATCTTCTAAAGTCTTACCAGCAAAAGCTATTAGGTTATAACCAAATAATGTATCAATTGGACTAGCAAAATATTCAGCATTAAATGTATATTTATCCCCACTATCACTATATGCCATTACGCCACCAACTTTACTTTTGTCTTTATGTTTTGTTGTTTGATGAGTATAACTTGCACTAAATTTTAAATTCTCATAAGCATAAGAAGCATATAATTCAACCCCACGAACATTAGATTTACCCATATTCATACGATTGTAATTATTCTTAATTGTTTGTCCGTTTTGAGTAGTTGTTACGCTTACATTTTCTTTAATTAAATTCTTATAATCAGTATAAAAATATTTAGCTACAAAATTAACATTATGTTCATTAAAGTTATTTTTATACCCAAATCCAGCTTCATAAGCATCACCTGTTTCAGGCTCTAAATTCTCATCAATATAATTTGTATTAAATGTATTTTCGCTAAGTCTTAAAGCTTCAATCGGATCAGGTCCTCTAAATACTTTTGAATACCCAGCAAATAAATTAATGCCGTTTTCTGCCTTATAATCAAGTGCTAATGCAGGGCTAAAATTATTAAATCCTTGAGTTTTCTTGCCAAAATTATCTATAGTAAATCTATCAAATCTAACTCCAGGAATTATGCTAAATCCACCAATTTGAATAGTATCTTGTAAAAATACTGATAGGTTGTTTGCTACTTCTTTAGGATGATTGTTTGTAGGAGTTACAGAAATTGCTCCATTTGTTGCATCTTTTAAACTTGAATGATTTTTTCTAAAGCTTGTAGTTTGATACCACTCAAGTCCATAAAATACTTCTTGATTAAAGCTAGTATTTTCAAATCTTGATTTATTGTTTAAATAAGCACCTGTGGTTTTTACTCCATCATTTGATAAAAATGCTTTACCACCTGATTTTTTAAACTCTGCATAATTTGGAACTTCATCTTTTATAAGCCTATGCTCTGTATGATAAACTCTAAATTCGCTATCAATTAATTCATTTGGATTGTAATTGTAATTAAATGTATAGGTATCTCTTTGCATAATTTGAGGCAAAATAGGTTGAGCTCTTTCTCCTGCTTTTAGTGTGCCTGTATCAAATGCCACCGAGCCACCAAACTCACCTCTAAATGGAAAATCACCATCATATTCAGTATGCTCATAGCTAAGACCTGCTTTATGCTCATCTTTTTCATAATTTACTTTAAATAAATAGCTTAAATCATGACCCTTACCACCAATATCATTGCCATTTCCATCTTTTCCGAAGCCATAATTTTTATGATTAATATATGCTAAAAGACCAAAATTATTATCAGTTTTACCATAAGCCATTATGCTTTTTTGCCATTCTTTATTATTAGTTGAATAGCCTGTCTTAAACTTACCACCAAAACTCTCATCACCTTCTAATAAATCAAATGCACTTGCAGTCTTAAACGCAACCGAACCACCTAAAGCACCTGAGTTATTAGCAACACTTAAAACACCCACGCCAACATCAATAGCTTTTAATAAATCAACATCTAAAACTAAATCAGCCGAGTGATGAAAAATATTTCCACGTTGTCTTGCACCATCAATAGTAATATTAATACCCCTATCATTTACGCCACGCATATAAAGTTTTTGATTAAACTGATTTGTCCCTGCTACATAAACACCTGGAATATCACGCATAACATCTCTTATTGCACCTGCGTTTTTGTTTGAGATTTTTAGCGAATCAACATTAGAATATCCAATTGAACTAGCATTTACTTCAATAGTATCAAGATTAGCATTCTCATTAGCCAATAAGCCAACACCACCAAATAAGCATAAAGCCAAAGAAAGTTTTAAAGATTTTCTCAAAATATCTCCTTAATTGATAATAAAAATGATATTCTATAATATTTTTAGTTAATAACAAAAATAATTATCATAATATTTATAAGTTTTAAATAAATGATAGTTATATTGATAATAAATTTTATTTAAAATTCAAATTCATTGTGGTATTGTTTAAGATTTTTAAAATAAAGAATTTAATTTAGCTTTTGTAGTTTTATAATTTTTTAGAAAATACTTCGTATAATAAATCTATTTCACTATCTTCAAATATAGCTGAATTTTTATTTTTTAGATAATCTTTCATCTTAATTTTATTGATACTTACACTCACTTTACAACCCCTACAATACATTAAAAATCCTTCTCCTAAAGAAAAAAAATCATTTAATTCTTTATTGCATTCTGTGCAAGTTTCACTAAAATAAAGCCTACCTTCATACTCAATCATCAAAGCATAAGCATCTAAAAATACTCTTTTATAATGTTGAGTTTTTAATCTATTAATTATTCTTAAACTTAAATCATAATAAAAACTTCCGCACTCTTGATTATCTTTTAAATGCTCATATAAAAGCACACAAAAACTCTGCCAAGCCTTAATAATCTCATAATCATTCCAAGGCAAGGCTAATTGCATTGTTGAATGTAATTTTGGCAAAAATAAAGGCTGAATACTTAGCTCATAATCAATAATATTTCCGACTATTAAATGCGAGTGTCTAACTCCGTAAAATCTATAGCATTTTACTAATTCCTCGCTACTTAGGATAAAGACTATTAAATCTTTATCCCTAACGCTAAAGGTATTTAAAATTATTCCTTGCAATAATTAGCACCTTCGTTTGCAAAAAAAGTATCGTAATGAATGTTAAAAAAGGCATTTTCAAGGCTTTTAAATAATTTTGGATTTTGTGCTTCAAGACTTGCTAAAAGCTCTTTTGTTTCTGCTCTTGCGTGTGGCATTTTTACATCAAATCTCATAGCAGGACAAGCTTCATCGCCTATTGTTTTAAGACCATTTTTAATAGCATTTTCTCTTAACATTCTTTCACGAACAAATATCAAAGGACGAATTACGGTAATTCCTTGTGCTGAAGTGAATTTCGCAGCAAGTGTTCTTAAAGCCCCATTATAAGTAAAATTCATAAAAAAGCTCTCAATAGCATCATCTAAATGGTGTCCTAAAGCTAATTTATTAAAACCATTTTCCTTAGCATAAGTGTATAAATATCCCCTTCTCATACGAGAGAAAAACGAGCAAAAGCTTGAATTTTGACGGATTTTTTCACTAGAAATCTCATAAATATTACTTTCAATTATTGTATGTTTTATACCTAAAATCTTGCAATAATTGCTTAAATATTTATAATCTTCACCCATTCCATAACTAAGCGTTACTGCTTCAAATTCAAACTTAAACGGGACTGCTCTTTGCATATGTTTAAGTAGCATTAGTAAGCTTAAGCTATCTTTTCCACCGCTAAGTCCTACTAAAACCTTATCGCCTTCTTCAATCAAATTAAACTTATCACAAGCTCTTGCTACTTCTTTAATAAGTCTTTTGCTAAGCTCATTTTTAAACAAATGTTCGCACATTTTTAAGACAAATCTAGCACTATTTTTAGCAGCTAGTTCTAAAAACTCATCAAAACTAACATCAGCATTTCCACCTGCATCATCGCTAATTGCTCTTAATATAAAACAAGGCACATTAAGACTTTCGCAAACTAAAGCAACGCTTGCTCCTTCCATCTCAACCGCATCAGCATTAAAAGTATCTTTAATCCAATTTTTCTTAGTTTCATCGCAAATAAATTGATCAGATGTCGCAATAATGCCGCTAACTACATTTAAATCAAGCTCTTTTGCTACTTTTTTAGCAATATTATTTAATTTTTCACTTGTTTTTATAAAAACGCTAGTTTCAGGAACATAGCCAGGTTTGTGTCCGAATGCTGTTATATCTATATCGTGCTGCACTAATTCTTCTGCAATTAATAAATCCCCTATTTTTAAATTAGGATTAAGCGACCCTGCAACGCCTGTAAAAAGCAAACAATCAGCCTTATATTTTTCTATCATTACACTAGCACTTAGAGCTGAATTTACTTTGCCTATTTTTGAATAAGCAATAATTAGTTCATGACCTGCGTAATCAATGAAATAATAAGTATTATTTGCATATTTACTCTCTTTATAAGAATACTCATTTAAAATTGGCTCAATTTCTTCACGCATAGCACCTAAAATTGCTATTTTCATAGGTTTTCCTTAAATGTTTTTATAAAATTTTCAATATCTTCTAGGCTTTTTATACTAATACTTGGTTTGTTTGTTATTTTTTTATTAAGTCCGCATAAAACACTGCTTCCAAATTCTATAAAACCATCAACGCTATTTTCTATACTTTTTATGCTTTGTTTATATAAAACAGGCTTAATAAGTTGCTCTTTTATAGCTAAAATGGCTTCATTTTTAGTGCTATAAGACTTTATAAAAGCATTTGATATTACTGGTATGAAATCATCATTAAATAATAATTCTTTTTCTAATTTATTAGCTGCACTTTGCATTAAAGGACAATGACTTGCTACGCTCATATTAAGTAGCATTGCTCTTTTTGCTCCAACATTTTTAAAATCATCTATGCTATTTTCTAAATCTTTTTTAAGCCCAGCTACAACTATTTGACCATCGCAATTGTAATTTGCAGCATAGATTTGCTTATTTTCCTTATTTGCTTTAGCACAAATTTCTTCTACTAAATTATCATCTAAACCTAAAATAACCATCATAGAAGCAGGATTTTCGCTACTTGCACATTCTTGCATATATTTTCCACGCATATTTACTAGCTTTAAAGCATTTTTTAATTCAAGTGCATTATTTGCACATAAAGCCGAAAATTCTCCTAAAGAATGCCCTAAAGATGGAGTGTTTTCATAACTAATAAAAGGCTTTATATCATCTTTTTTTCTTAAAGAAATTCCATTTTCTTCTAATAATTTCTCAAATACTTTATAATACATAATGCTATTTAGTAATATTGCAGGTTGTGTAAATTCACTTATATCTAATCTATCATTTTTACTAAAAATTAATTCTTTAAAATCAATACCACAAAAACTACTAACTTCATCATAAGTTTTTCTTACAAACTCAAAATTATCAAATAATTCTTGACCCATAAAAGCACTTTGAGAACCTTGACCTGGGTATAAAAATGCGTAATTCATATTTTTCCTTTTTAATTTATTTTATTATCAAATCTTATAATACAAGTATTAAAATCTTTTAATTACAGCTATTATAAATCTTTTTTACTTTTTGTATAATATTATAAAAATATAAATTCCATTATTAAAATAATAAACGAAGTTTAACTTGCAATACTAATACAATCTATATTTTTAATATCACAATTTTAGCACTTTTTTATGATTGAATTAAAAATCAAGTTGAAAATAATAAGTTTTGTATATTTATAACTTACGATTATATATTCAAGATTGCTTGTAATTTATGAATTTGATAGCAATAAATGTATTTTAAAATTATAAAAATGATTAATTTTAAAAAACTGAATACTTTGAGTATATAATAAATATTAGTATAAGGCGAAATAAATCGCCTTAACAATTTTAGCTAAACCTTAGCTCTTAACCTCTGCAACAACCGCCGCCGTGGTGATGATGGTGATGATCATCTTCATCATCATGATGATGACCGCAACTTCCATCGCCTTTGCAACCACTATGTCCGTGATTTCCACATCCACATCCACCAGCTTGTGCTACTGCACCACTTTCTAATTCTTCAGGAGTAGCATCTCTTACTTCTTTAATATTTACGGTAAATAATAAATCTCTTCCTGCGTAAGGATGATTATAATCAATTACTACGCTACTATCTTTGATTTCTTTAACAACAACTCTAACTGTTGAGCCATCTTCGTTTTCTCCGAATAATTCTAAGCCAACATTTAAATCAATGCCTGCGAATTGTTCTTTTGGTAATTCTTGAACCAAATTCTCATCATATTCTTGCCAAGCTTTATCTTTAGTGATTAAAATATCACTTTCATCACCCTCATTTAGTTTAGCAATTTCATCTTCTAAAGCCTCTAATACTTGATTTCTACCTAATAAAAATGAAATAGGATGAAAATCAGTATTATTTTCTAATACTTCATTAGTTTTTGCATCACGCAATATAAAATTAAGTGATACTACGCTGTCTTTTTTTATAGCCATTTTTAATCCTTTCTATTAATTTATACTTTTAGCTTCACTTGAATCTGGAAATTGTTTTTTAAGTGCTGCATAAAAATTATTTGCTTTTTCTGTTTCATTAATTGCCTTCAACGAATTTGCGGTATTTAATAAAATTAAAGGCATATTAGGAGCTTTTACCCCTTGATTATTATATAAATCTGAACTTGTTTTGTAATAATATATAGCATTTTTATAGTCTTTTTGTGCGTATGCAATTTGTCCTAAATAAAAATTACATTGTGCAGGTTTATGTTTTGCATTTGCTAATTCTTCAAAAATTTTTGCGGAATTTTCATAATCTTTACTATTATATAAACTTATAGCATTTGCCATTTTTTGAGCTGGAGTTTCATTTTTAGCTGCAACCTCATTTGCTACTACTTGCTGAGTTGTAGATTTTACAGCTTTATTCTCGCCCAAGCTACTAACTAAATTTGTTAATTCACTTAAAGCCTTTTTTAACTGATTAATGCTGTTTTTTTGATTTTTTAATTCTTGTTTTATTTCAGAAATATCTTTATCATAAATATCAAGTTTTTCTTTTGAAAACTTTTCTACTTCTAATAATTTACCTTCAAAATTATAAGTTTTGTTATTCAAATCATCAACTACACTTTGAATACCTTCAATTCTTTCTAAAGCCTTATTTGTTTTAAAATCAACACCAGTATAATCTTTACTAAGAGTTTCAACCTTTTTTTTGTTCTCTAATAAAACTTTTTCATTTTCTGTTAGCCCATAAGGCTCTTTAATATTTATATTACCTGCATTAAAGGCTGAAGTTTCTGCGTAAATAATAGGGGCTAAAGCCCCTATAAAAAGTATTTGTTTTAGCATAAATTAAAACTGAACTTTTGTTTCTGCTCTACGATTTTGAGCATCGCATTCTTTTGTTTTATCATTACATACTAGGTTGTTTTCGCCATAGCTTTTAATTGTAATTCTTGAGCTGCTAACTCCTTGAGATTCTAAACCATCTTTAACAGCTTTAGCTCTTTTTAAACCTAAAGCTTGGTTATATTCTTCACTACCCCACTCGTCGCAGTTACCTTCAACAACAATATTTAAATCTTTACCATCTTGATTTAATAAACTTGCGTTATTTGATACTACGCCATACATATCTGAACGAATATCGTATTTATCAAAGTCAAAATATACTTTACCTAAAGAATTATTAATTCTTTCTAGTTTAGTATTAATATCTTCCTTAACATCTACATTCATATCTGGAGCAACCTCCACTTTTTTTGGAGCCTCAACTGTAGCCTTTTGACTACAACCAACAACTAAAGCTGCTAAAGCAACTGCATAAGCTAATTTTTTCATTTTTTTCCTTTCATAAAAAGTAATTGAAATTATAATTTCCAAAACTAAAAATTTATTTAATTACCAATCCAAAGTTGAAATTTTACCAACTTTTAGTGGGAAATGATACACTTTATTCTCATCAAGTCTTAAAATTCCTAAAGAACTTTGCATTCCTAATAATTTTATAAACATAATTGTCTTACCATCGCTACTAAAATTAGGGAAAATATTTCTACCATTTAATGTCAATTGTCTTACATATTGCGAATCAGTTGCCATAACATATAAGTTAAAATCTCCTGATTTTTCACGACTTGAATAAACTATATAATTATTATAAACACTAAAGGCAGAATTGTTTTTACCATGATAAACTAATTGAGTTGCGTTAGTTTTATCAAGACCTTGTAAATATAAATTAGGATAAGAACTTCTATCGCTAACAAAAGCAAAACTATCACTACCTACAAATCTTGCACTAACATCTATTCCTTTATACATAGTAAGTCTTTTTGTATTTTTAGTATTTAAATCTAATAAAAATATTTCTGGTTGATCTTCCGTTGTTTTAGTAATTAATGCTTTAGTTCCATCTTTACTAATATCACTAAGTGCTAACATACCAGAACCTTGAGTAATTAAAGTTTTTTGATTATTCAATAAATTATATTTATATATACTCAAAATATCTTTATTATAATCTGTATAATAAAATTCATTTTGATTGCTATTTGCCCATTTTGCAAATAAATTTAACCCACCTTGCATAATAATTTTTTGATAATTTAAAGTGTAATCTGCAATAAGAATTTGACTTTGCTTAGCAGCTATTTTTCTAGTAATTAAAATCTTTTTATTCATCCAATCTAAATCTGCTAATTTTAAGTCCTTAAACATTTGTGAAATTGCTTTGTGAGATAAAAACACATAAGCACTTTTTGGATAAGTAAAAGTATTGTTATACTTAATTTCATTATTCATACCCTTAAGAGTTATGCTTAACTCATAATTATTTCCTACAGGATTTAAATTATAATTTAATTCATAATTTGCATTATTTTCATTAGTAATTTCAAATTTAGAACTTACTAAAACATCATTTTTAATTACCTTATCAAAATCAAAATTAACCAAACTACTTGTAGTTATTCTAATCTTAGGCAACACCTCTTGCTCGCTAACCACATCCATAATAATATCAGCAGTTAAGCATACTAAACTAAAACATAATAAAAATATCTTTTTCATTTTATCTCCTTGATACTTAATATAACCGAAAGCCTTAAACTACCACTATAATCTTGTTGATTTGGTGGAATTCCTAAATTTTTGTTTTGTTGATTAATAGTTTGTATAAAAATTCTTGCCTTTTGTCTTAAAGCAGAACTTTCATTAAAACCATTATCTTTGATTTTTATTATACCATTTTTTGATATTGTAAAAGCTACTTCAAAAATTTCCTTATCATTAATATCTGAACTATTAGCAGTTACTAAACTCCAAACATTTTTCAAATACGCATTCACTCTACCAAAATATTCATCATAAATTCCAGAAACCTTAGCAGATGTTTGTGTAGTCTCTGAATTATTATTTGACTTAATTGTTGTATTAGCTAATTGTGATTGTATTTTTTTTAAAGCATCTAATTGTGATTGATTTAATTTATTTTCTTCTTGCTTAGTTTCCTTTTTTGGATTTTTTCTTTCACTTTTGCTAACTTTTAAATCCCCAAACAAACTACTTAAATCGCTATCACTATCTTTACTATCAGTTTGTTGTTCTACTTTTTCATTTTGTTCAATTACTTTATTTTGATTATCTTTTGTAGCATTATCATTGCTTGTATTTTCTGGACTTTTATTTATTTTTTTTGCTACTTCTTTAGTATAGTCTTGTTTAACCTCAGCTGGAGTTTCAACATTATCTTCTACGAACAATATATCCACTTCACTATTGCCATATTTAATAACTTCTTCATTTTTAGCAAAAATATTTATTAGCAAAATAAATATTAATATAGTAAGCACATATATTAAACAAGATAATAAAAAAGCTTTTGATTTACTCATTTTGTTTGAAGTGAAATTTTTACAAATCCTGCTTTTGAAAAAGTTGATAATACTTGCATTAGCTTATCGTAACTTATATCTTTATCTCCAGATATATAAACTATTTTATCTTTATCAAATTGATTTTTAATTAAACTAAAATTATCAAAAAAAGCAATATAAGGATATTTTTTCTTATTTAAAACTACTTCATCTTTTGTAATGCTTACGAAAATATCATCTTTTTTTGCTTTGCTAACACTTGATTTTGAGCCATTTGGTAAATTAATATTTTCATCATATTTTAAATTAGGAATTACTAGCATTAAAATTACCAATAACACTAACATAACATCAACTAAAGGAGTTATGTTTAACTCTGGGTCTTCGTGTAAAAAATCATTTTTCATTGCTAATAATCTTTATTTGACTCTCTAAAATATTTAAACATTCAAATACTTTTCGTTTCACAATTAAATGAAATGTATAAGCTAAAATAGCAGAAATAATCCCACTAGCAGTAGCTATTAAAGCATGACCAATTGGAGAAGCGATTTGAGTAATATCACCATTTCCATTTAAAGATATTAAAGTAAAGTATATTGAAACAACGGTTCCAAACAATCCTATAAAAGGCGAAGTAGTAGCGATAATACTAAGCCAAGTAAGGCCTTCGCTAAGATTTTTAGAAGCTTCATTATAATAAATCTCTAATTTTTTCATAGAACCTTCACAAGGTTTAAAATAAGCCTCAAAAGATAAATCTTGATTTTTTAATAACCTATCTAAAGTTCTTAATTCTTCTTGATAAAATTTAGAAATATTGCTTAAGCGATATAAAAAAATCGCTAAAGCAATAATAGAATAAAAACCCAAAATCCCAACTGCTAATAAAGTAGCTAAGTCAAAATCCGAAATCAAATTCATTTAGAATCCAGTCTTCCTAAAGTTGCGGCAAGGGTTGCTGAATTTGCACCTGCTGATTTTAATAATTCTTTAGCTTCTTCTAACTTTTTTTTGCTTATTGAATTATCATTACCACCTAGATAAACAGCACCTTGAGCCAAAATAACAACACTATTTTCATCAACTTTTACATGGCCTGAATCAATAGCTATAAGCTCCTTTGAACCATCATAATTTTCCACACTAATTACACCAGCTTGAAGCAAAGAAATTACAGAAGCGTGGTTTGGCAAAACACCAAACTCACCTTCACTTCCTGGCACTAACACTGATTTAACTTCTGAATTAAAGATTTCTCCGTGTGGAGTAACTATTTCTAAAGTTAATTTATCCATATTAAGCCTTTAATTTTTCTGCTTTCTTAATAGCCTCTTCAATATTTCCTACCATATAAAATGCGTTTTCAGGTAAGTCATCATATTTACCTTCTAATATACCTTTAAATCCAGCTATAGTTTCTTCAAGGCTTATATATTTTCCAGGACTACCTGTGAAAACTTCAGCTACGAAGAATGGTTGTGATAGGAATTTCTCAATTTTTCTAGCTCTTTCAACAACTAATTTATCTTCTTCGCTAAGTTCATCCATACCTAAAATAGCTATGATATCTTGTAAATCTTTATATTTTTGAAGCACACTTTGAACTCCACGAGCTACCTTATAATGCTCTTCACCAATAATTTGCGGGTCAAGCATTCTTGAAGTTGAATCAAGTGGATCAACCGCAGGATAAATTCCTTTTTCAGCAATACTTCTATTTAAAACCGTTGTAGCATCTAGGTGAGCAAAAACGGTTGCAGGCGCTGGGTCTGTTAAGTCATCAGCAGGAACATAAACAGCTTGAACTGAAGTAATTGAACCTTTTTTAGTTGATGTAATTCTTTCTTGGAATTTACCCATTTCACTTGCTAAAGTTGGCTGATAACCAACAGCTGAAGGAATACGACCAAGTAAAGCTGACATTTCTGAACCTGATTGAGAAAATCTAAAGATATTATCAATAAACATTAAAACATCAAGTCCCATTTCATCTCTAAAATATTCAGCCATTGTAAGACCTGTTAAAGCAATACGATTTCTTGCCCCTGGTGGTTCATTCATTTGACCATAGCATAAAGCAACTTTATCTAAAACATTGCTTTCTTTCATTTCATTATAAAGGTCATTTCCTTCACGAGTTCTCTCACCAACACCAGCAAATACTGAATAACCACTATGTTTAAACGCAACATTGTGAATTAATTCCATAATAATAACTGTTTTACCAACACCAGCACCACCAAATAATCCTACTTTACCACCTTTTGCATAAGGAGCAAGTAAATCAACTACTTTAATACCAGTTTCAAATATTTCACTTTTTGTGCTTTGGTCTTCAAATTTAGGTGGTTCTCTATGAATAGCCCATTTTGTTTCATAATTTTCTGGAGCACCTTCATCAATTAAATCTCCAACCACATTGAAAATTCTTCCTAAAACTTTTTCCCCAACAGGAACACTAATTGGAGCACCTAAGCTAACAGCTTTAGTTCCTCTTACTAAACCATCAGTCATATCCATAGCAATAGTTCTTACACGGCCATCACCTAAATGTGCTGCTACTTCTAATATTAAACGAATTTGCTTACCTTCAACCTCATAATTTACTTCAATAGCTTCATTGATTTGTGGTAAATAATCGCTAAATTCAACATCTACAACAGGTCCTAATACCTGAGATATAAATCCTTGCATATATTCTCCTATTCTTTCATTGATTCAACACCACTGATAATTTCAATTAATTCAGTAGTTATGCTTTCTTGTCTTGCTTTATTATAAGCTAAATTAAGTTCTTTAACCCTTGCTTTAGCATTATTAGTTGCGTTATCCATTGCTTGCATTCTAGCACTATGTTCAGCTGCTAAACTATCTATCAATGAATAAAACATACTATATTCTATATATCTTTTTAGTAATTCTTCTAAAACTTCCTTTTCTTCAGGTTCAATTTCTAATAAAGAATTTGAATTAGTAATTTCAGAATTACTTGAATCTACAGGTAATAAATTACACACTGATAATTCTTGAGAAATCATATTTTTATAGCCATTATGAACTAATATTATCTTATCAGTTAATGCTTTTTCATAATCACTAATAGCTAAATTAATAATTTCTCTAGCTTTTTCATAATCAGGTGAAGAACTAACGCCTGTATATTTATCTAGTATTTCAATTTTTTGAAAATTAAAAAACTCAATACCAACTTTTCCTATAGCTCTTAATCTAGTTTTAATACCTTTTTCTTTATTTTCTTTAATAATTTTACTAACTTCTTTTAAAGTTTTTATATTAAAACCACCGCACAAACCTTTGTCCGAAGTAATAAATACAACATCCACAATCTTAATCTCATGCTTACCAAAAAATCTACTATCTTTAGCCATATCAAATTGATTTAGCTTAAACGAAATTTCTTGCATAACCTCTTGCAATTTACTTGCATATACTTTAGACTTCTTAGCAAGCTCTTCTGCTTTTTTTAATTTAGCAGTAGACACTAATTTCATAGCATTAGTAGTCTTTTGAGTATTATGAACGCTCTTTATTTTTCTTTTTATCTCTTTTAAATTCGCCATTACAAAACCTACGCTTGTGTTGCTTTAAACTCATTTAATAAATTTTTAATTTTATCTTCTAAATCACTATCTAAAGCTTTTTTAACTCTAATTTGCTCAAAAATCTCAGGAGACTTTGTTTCAATATAAGCATATAAATCATTTTCAAATTTAGTAATCTTATCTACAGCAATATCATCTAAAAATCCTCTAGTACCTGCATAAATTAGAACTATTTGCTTTTCAATAGCTAATGGGCTATATGGAGGTTGTTTTAATACTTCAACCATTCTTTGACCACGCTCTAATTGTTTTCTTGAACTCTCATCTAAATCACTTGCAAATTGTGCAAATGCTTGTAATTCACGATATTGCGCAAGGTCTAATCTTAATGTTCCTGATACTTGTTTTGTAGCTTTAATTTGAGCAGAACCACCTACCCTAGATACTGATAAACCTACGTTAATAGCAGGACGAATACCTGAGTTAAATAAATCTGTTTCTAAGAATATTTGTCCATCTGTAATTGAAATAACATTAGTTGGAATATATGCTGAAACATCTCCTGCTTGAGTTTCAATAATAGGTAAAGCTGTTAACGAACCTGCACCTAAAGCATCACTTAATTTTGAAGCTCTTTCTAATAATCTTGAATGTAGATAGAATACATCGCCTGGATAAGCTTCACGACCTGGAGGACGGCGTAAAATCAAGCTCATTTCACGATAAGCTACTGCGTGCTTACTTAAATCATCATATACTATTAAAGCATGTTTGCTATTGTCTCTAAAGTACTCACCCATTGTAACGCCTGTATAAGGAGCAAGGTATTGAAGAGCCGCTGAATCACTCGCAGTTGCACTTACTACTATTGTATAATCCATAGCCCCATGTTCTTCAAGTTTTTTAACAACTTGCGCAACAGTGCTTTGTTTTTGTCCAATAGCTACATAAATACATACAACATTTTGACCTTTTTGATTAATTATAGTATCTACTGCTACGGTTGTTTTACCTGTTTGTCTATCTCCAATAATCAACTCTCTTTGACCGCGACCAATTGGAACAAGGGCATCAATTGCTTTAATACCTGTTTGTAATGGTTCATGAACGCTTTTTCTAGCCATAATACCTTTAGCTTTTTCTTCAACAAATGCAGTTTTTGTAGTATTTATAACACCTTTTGCGTCGATTGGCTCTCCTAAAGCATTAACAACACGACCAATTAATTCTTCACCAACTGGAACTTTTAATAATTGTTTTAATCTTTTAACAGAGCTACCTTCTTTAATATTTGAAAAACTTCCTAAAACTACAACACCAACACTATTTTCTTCAAGGTTTAATGCCATACCTTTTTCGCCATTTTCAAATTCAACCATTTCTCCTGCCATAACATTTTTTAATCCAAAAACATTAGCAACACCATCAGCTATTGAAATAACTTTACCAGTTTCTTCAATTTCTAAATTTAAATTAAAATTCTCAATTCTTTCTTTAATAATTGAGCTAATTTCATTTGCGTTAAAACTCACTGTTACTCCTCTTAAATTGCTTTCATTATATGCTGTTTGATTTTATCTTTTAATGAAGTTTCTGATACTATTATTTCATATCCTAAGTCTTCAATATAAATCTTTATTTCATTTTTATCATGAATTATATTTTTTAGTTTTATTTCTTTTTTAAAATAATTTGATAATTCTTTTTCGTGCTTTAATATATCATTATCACTAATTTTTTCTTTAGAATAAATATCAGCATAATAAATATTATTTTCTAAAGCTAATTTTTTAACTAATCCATCATAAACAACTGGAACTTTATCAAGTTTATTATTTACTCCTAATACCTTTAAAAAATTAATAATTTCTTTTTTGTTTGTATTAGATAAACTCACTAAAAACTCTATCTTTTTATCTAAGCTAATGCCAACTGCATTTATTATCACTAATGTTTTTTTATCTTTAAAGGCTTCTTTTAAAATCTCAAAACAAGATATAAATTCTTCCCTATCTTTTCTTTGCATTATTATATTTACATACTTTTCCATTAGCTAAC
This sequence comes from Campylobacter sp. RM12640, assembly GCF_020137595.1. Lineage (NCBI taxonomy): Bacteria > Pseudomonadati > Campylobacterota > Epsilonproteobacteria > Campylobacterales > Campylobacteraceae > Campylobacter > Campylobacter sp. RM12640. The sequence goes on along the minus strand of NZ_JACGAU010000006.1, from coordinate 37,389 downwards.
TTTCCTTGAAACAATATCTAATAAATCAGATTGTTTTAAATTAACATTAGTATTTAAAAGCTCTTCTATAAGTTCATTGACAACTTCTTCTTTAGCCTTTTTCTCTTCAAATATTTTTTGCTCTTCATAAGATTTTTTCATATTTTCTATCTCATTATTAGCATCTTTTAAAATATTTTCATTTAATTTTATAGCTTGTTCTTTAGCTAATTCTATTAGCTTATCAGCCTCATTATTAGCTATCTCTATTTTTTTAATTGCTTCTTCTTTATTTTTTTTAGCCTCATCTAAGCTTTTTTCTATTGATACTAATCTATTTTTAATATTATCAATTCTATCACAATATATCTTTTTAATTGTCTTAGCAAGTAATAAATACATCATAACAGCAAAAATTACAAAATTTATAGTTCTATAGAAAATATCTGTATCACTAGCCAACAAATAAGTAGGTAATAAAATCCATATTAATCTGTTCATAAAGCAACCTTAAATTTTTTCTATACTTGCTCTTAAAGCATTTTCACACTGAAACAAATCAGCTTTCAACTCATTTTTAAACTGAATTTTTTTTGCTTCAAGTTCAGTTAAAAATTTCTGATAGTCTAAATCAAGACTAGCCTTTTTTTCTGCTATAGCTTTGCTTGCTTGCTCTTTTGCTACGGCAACTTGCTCGCTTTTGATGGCTTGAGCTTTAGCTCTTGCATCAGCATAAATCTTAGCAATTAATGTTTCATTATTACTAGCGTCTGTGTTATTTTGCTGAATTCTAGCTTCATCTTCTTTTATACCATCATCTCTATTTTTCATAAAGGTTAGCAATGGTTTGTATAAGATGTAATCTAAAATCCAAAGCAATATTAAAAACAACATAGCTGTTAATAACATCATTTTAAGATCTAAGTCATCAAACATACATTCTCCTTATTTTGATAAAACTTTATATTAACATAAAAAAATCAAATAATATTTAAATTATAAGTTTTTTATAGCATTTTCAACAAAATTTTTAGTATTTTCTTGATTTAAATTAAATATAAGTTTGCCATTTTGTATTTTAAAATCTATTTTAAATTCTTTTAATTTTTTTAACAAACTATCATCAATTATGTTATTTGTATTTTTACCCTTGAGTTTATTTGCTAGTTTTTCACAATCTCTAACATTTAATTTTTGACCAATAATTGTATTTACTAAAATCTTTTCATCTTCTTTTTGACCTGCTATTACTTTAGCATGACCTGCACTTAATTTGCCATCAATAATTAATTTTTGAGTATCTTCACTAAGAGTAAGTAATCTTAAAGTATTTGCTATATTTGCTCTACTTTTTTGAATACTATGCGCTAATTCTTCTTGAGTAATTTTTCTAACTCTCATTAACTCTTTATAAGCTAAAGCAAGTTCAATGGGATTTAAATCTTCTCTTTGAATATTTTCAAGTAAAGCTAATTCTCTTGTTTTACTTGAATCTATATTTGCAATAATTGCTTTAATTTTTGTTTCACCTAAAGCTTTAATAGCCCTTAATCTTCTCTCGCCAGCAATTAAAAAATATTTAGTTACTTTTTCTAAATTTTCTCCATTTTCCATTGCCTTTTCACAAAGCTCATCAGCATCTATTACAACAATTGGTTGTAATAATCCGTGATTTTTAATGGAATTAGCAAGTTCATTTATACTATCTTCATTAAAACTTTTTCTTGGCTGATATGGATTTGGAGTTATATCATCTATACTAATATCTCTTATAGTATCTAAATCACTTCTAAAAACTCCACTTAACTCATCATCATAAGCTAAAGATATATCATCTAAAATACTACTAAAATCTGAACCTAAAGATTTTTTTGCCATTTTCTATCCTATTAAAGAATGTGCTAAGCTTTGATAAGCAACACAACCTGGAGATTTTATATCATACAATATTATAGGTTTTCCAAAACTTGGACTTTCTGCTAGTTTTACATTTCTTGGAATTATTACTATCTCTCCATCTTTTCTAAATAACTTGCCACTTAAATGCTTTTTAAGTTCGGCAACCGTATCCTTTGAAAGATTATTCTGTGGGCTATACATAGTAGGTAAAATTCCCCTTATTCTTAACTTAGGATTTATTGCTTCTCTTATATTATGAATTGTCCTTAAAATATGTGCCAAACCTTCTAATGCTAAATATTCACATTGAATCGGGATTATTACATCAGTGCTTGCTGCAAGTGCATTAATTGTGATATTTCCTAATGCAGGTGGCGAATCTATTATTATATAATCATATCTATTTACAACATCTTTTAAAGCTTTTCTTAAAATTTGTTTATTATTTACACCTGTTCCTAATTCTTGCTCAAAATTAGTAAGAACAATATTTGATGGAGCAAGGTCTAGTTTATTCAAACTTGTCTTTAAAATAATCTCATCTAATGTTTTTTTACCACTTAATACATGATATATATTAAATTCAAAATCACTTCTTTTAAATCCGTAGCCTGTGGTAGCATTACCTTGTGGATCCATATCTATTAGTAAAACACTTTTTTCAGCTACCGCAAGAGAAGCTGCTAAATTCACTGCCGTTGTTGTTTTACCTACCCCACCCTTTTGATTAGCTATTGTTATAATTTCACTCATCTTAAACTATATATCCTTTTGTTATCTACTAAAATAGAACCATCTTCATATAATTTTACATCATTTAATGAATAAGTATTATCATCATTTTTAAAATAAAACGATCTACTTAATTCAAAATCACTCTTATAATAATCAAAAATTTCTTTCCAAGAAATATTAAGATTTATTCTATCAAAAAAAGTTTTAAGTAATGTTGAATATGAAATATCTATATCTAAAATATTAGCATCTACTGGTGCTGTAGTTATGTTTATACCAATACCACAAACTAATTTATCTTTTATTTTTGCAGTGATTAGCCCTCCAATTTTTTTATTATCTAAATAAAAATCATTAGGCCATTTGATAAAAACTTTTGAACCAAATTCTTTTAAGACTATTTTCATTATCATAGAATAATATATACTAGCTGATTGAATAGGTAAATCATCTGGTAAATTATCATTAAAAAAAGATAAATATAAATTATTTTTTATATCTAAATTAAATTTATTATATTCATCAAAAAATATAAAATCTATATCTTTAAAATACTGATTATGAATCTGAGAATTTATATTGCCAAATGAATCGGTATTATCGCTAACCCAATTTCTATTACAAGAGCCAATTCCGTTAGTTTGTTTAAGCGTAGCCAATGCAAATGCGTGTTCTTTAAAACCATTTCTAATAGCATTTATAAGCTCAACTTGAGTTGAACTTATACAATTACAAAAAGCTAGATTATACAATGCTATCTCCTTGTTTTAACCTTTTACCATTTACATATACATTAGCATCTAAAGACTTTTTACCTGCATCTTGCAATTTATAAACTTTTAAGCTGCCTTTTTTACAAGTTAAAATTAAATAATTTTTACCTATTTCTTTTATAAGCCCTTCTTTATTATCACTTTCACATTCATTCAATTCAAGTTCATTTAGCTTTAAACCATTTTCTAAAAATATATTAGGCCAATCATAAAATGCTAAATATTTTTGGTATATTTCTTTAGCATTATTTAGCTCAATTAAACCATCTTGTTTTTTAATAATTTTTGTATGAGTTGCCTTTGAATCATCTTGTTTAATAGGTTGAAAATAATTTGGATTTTCTAAAAATTCCAAAAGCATTTTTGCTGATAATTTAGACATTTTTTCAAATACTTGTGGAGAATTTAAATCCTTAATATTTAATTCTTGTTGATATAAAATATCTCCAGTATCAAGACCTATATCCATATTCATAAGTGTAACTCCACTTACAATATCACCATTTAAAATAGCACTTTGTATAGGTGAAGCTCCTCTATAATAAGGAAGTAAACTAGCGTGAGTATTAATACAAGGTGCTATGTCTAAAATCTCTTTTGGCAGTATTTTTCCATAAGCTGCAACTATTATAAAATCTGGTTTTTTATTGTTAATTAAATTTCTAATCTCTTCATTATTTCTTAAGCTTTTTGGTTGTGCTAATTCTAAGTTTAGTTTTAACGCAATCTCTTTTACTGGACTTGGAGTTAATATTTTTTTTCTTCCAACTTCTTTATCTGTTTGGGTTAAAACTAGACTTACATTATGAAATTTACTAAGCTCTTCTAAAATAAATGCCGAAAATTCGGGCGTGCCCATAAATACTATATTTTTTTTCATGATATACCTAAAAATTAAGATATGTTATTCAAATAACATTTTTGATAAAGATAATTTTAACTCTTTAATACCATCATTAGTAACTGAAGATATTTTTGTAACAAAAACTAAATTATCATATCTTTTTAAATACTCATTTAAAAGTTCTAATTCTTGAATTAAATTCTCTTTAGCCACATCACATCTTGTGATTGCAACTGCAAATTTAAAATCATTCAAGCCATAAGCTTCAAGTTCTTTGTATAAATTAATAAATTGTTCTTTAATGCTCATTTCTTTAAAACTATCTAGCATAAATAATAAGCATTTTGACCTTGATATGTGTTTTAAGAACTCATATCCTAAACCTTTTCCTTCGCTAGCACCTTCTATAATTCCTGGTATATCAGCCATTACAAACGAGTAATCATTAATATCTACAACACCTAATTTTGGAGTAAGAGTTGTAAATTCATAATCAGCAATTTCTGGCTTAGCATTACTTACTATACTAATTAAAGTAGATTTTCCAACATTAGGATATCCAACTAATCCAACATCAGCAATTAATTTTAATTCAAGTCTTACTTCTAGACTTTCTCCTTTTTTGCCAGGTTGAGCGTATGTAGGTCTTTGATTAACAGAACTTTTAAAATGTCTATTTCCAAGGCCACCTAAACCACCATTTAATAAGACTATTTGCTCTCCTAAACTCGTAAAGTCATGTAAGATTTCATTGGTATTAATATCAATAATTTGAGTACCTATTGGAACCTTTATTTCTAAATTCTCACCTTTTTTACCACTTTTATTTCTAGGTAATCCACAATCACCATTACTAGCTTTTAAATGTGTTTTGCCTTTAAAATGTGCTAAAGTATGAAGATTATTATCACAAATAACCACTACATCGCCACCACGACCGCCATCGCCGCCATCAGGACCACCTAGTGGTACATGTTTTTCACGGCGAAATGAGCTAGCACCCGCTCCGCCGTTACCAGAGCTCAGCCTAATTTTTATACTATCAACAAACATTACCTAAGCTCCTTTTAATTTAAATTATACTGCAGGATATACAGAAACTTTTTTGCGGTTTTTGTCTTTTCTTTCAAATTTAACAAAACCATCAACTAAAGCAAAAATAGTATGATCTCTTCCCATACCAACATTTGCTCCTGCGTGAGTTGCTGTTCCTCTTTGGCGAATAATAATATTTCCAGCTCTTACAAATTCTCCACCAAATTTTTTAACACCTAAACGTCTACCTATAGAATCTCTATTATTTTGAGTTGAACCTTGACCTTTCTTGTGTGCCATTGTATTTCTCCTTACGCTTTAATTTCTTTTACTACTACGCGAGTAAATTGTCTTCTAAAACCTCTTTTTAATTTAGAGTCTTTTCTTCTTCTTTTCTTAAAAATTACAACTTTTTTATCTTTTCCTTCGTTGATAACTTCAAGAACAACTTTCGCTCCACTAACAAAAGGGGTACCGATTTTTAATTCTTTATCGTTAACAGCTAAAACATCTGTAACTTCTACGATAGACTTTTTCTCTGCTTCAAAGCGATCTAACTTTAATTCGTCGCCAACACTTACTTTGTACTGCTTACCGCTATGTTTAAAAATAGCATACATAATTCATCCTTTGTAATTTAGTAAGTCCCATCAAGCACTTTAAATATTAGAAATTTAAAGATTTAAATAAGCTTAAATGAGTTGTAAAAAGCGAATACTATCAAAAAATCATTAATTTTTATTTAAAAATTTATTTTTTTTGCTACACTAATGCTATTTTTAGTTTAAAAGGAAACAAAAACATGAGTTTTGAAGGAAGAGACGAACTAGTTAATTCTAGTATTAATTATTTTGAAAAATATACACACAAATTTATTAATAACATACAAGCTTATTATAGAAGCGAAGGCAAAATTTTATCAAAAAATTGTGAAGATGCTTACGAAGAATTATTTTCTATGTTACTAACAAAAGATTTTAGTATAGAAAGAGGTAAGGAATTAGCCAAGACAAAAGACTTTGATAGAGCTTGCTTTTTTGAATTTTTATTAAAAACTTATATAGATTTTTCTAAGCATATTATGAATAATGGATTAAACAATAAATTAGTTGTTAATCTCGCCTTTGCATTAGAAAGATATGGTTCAATTTTTTGCACAATTTGTCACGATTCTACGACTGCACAAAGTTCAATTAATGTATTTTCAGCAAGTAGTTCTGGTGGATTTTTTATACACGAGAATTTTATAGATACATTTAAAAAAATGTATTCTGTAGGAGAAAAATTAGAATTTTTAAATCTTTATAATGGTGTTCCTGTTAGAACTTACGGAGAAATTTTACAAGTTGAAGATGCGAGTATAGTTGTAAAAGTTGATTTAATGCAAATTTTAGCTATGAAAGAAGAAGATTGCGCTTATATAGTTCAAAATCAATATTTGCAAAAAAATATTAAAGCAAATATTTTATCTGTTAATATTGTAAATTGCACGGTAACTTTAAATAATTTTGAAAGCCAACCATATATGCACGCATTAAAAAGAGCATATCCTAGAGTGCATCCTAATGAATTTACTAAAATAGCACTAACTCATGAAGATGGAAGGGTTGCTAATGGAAAATTATTTGATATTTCAGAGGGTGGAATTGGTGTTGTTTCTAATGAAGATGTAGGATTTAAAAGAGGTGATATTTTATCATCTTATATTTGTTTACATATGCCTCATTCAAATGAAGCAGTTGAGTTTAATTTAAAATTTAAATTAGTTGTTTTAATTGTGTATCAAAATGCTTACAGATATTGTTTAGAGATTTTACCAGACCAAGAAGATGCTAAAAAAATTCAAGAATTTGCAAGCAGAAGAGTAGAAGAAACTTTAGTAGAGCTTAAAAATCAATTAAGCCTATATAAAAGAGATTAAGATATGAATTTTATTACATTCATAATTGATTTGTTTACAAATAATAATTTAATTTGTATGCTAATAGCCTATTTAATAGGCTCAATTCCTTTTGGATTAATATATGCTAAAAAATTTGCGAATGTTGATATTAAATCTCAAGGTTCAAAAAGCATAGGAGCTACAAATGTATTAAGAGTTGTAAAACAAGTTAATCCAAAATTAGCTAAAAAATTAGCAATAGCTACTATGTTAAGTGATTTTTTAAAAGCTATGCTTCCAATTTGTATTGCTATGTTTTTAGATATAAGTGAAGCAACAATTTGGGCTATGGCAGTTCTTAGTGTTATAGGACATTGCTATAGCATATTTTTAAGCTTTAATGGCGGTAAAGGCGTAGCTAGTGGGGCTGGAGCTTTAATACTATTAGTTCCTTATTCTGTAATTATAGGTCTTATTTTTTGGCTAATAATCGGAAAAGTATTTAAAATATCTAGCTTAGCATCATTAATAGGATTTAGTATTGGAGTAATTAGTGCAGAATTTTTATACCCTAATATTAGTATTAATTCTCACGCACCAATATATTTAATATTATTTTTTGTGTTCTATAAACATATACCAAATATTATTAGATTGATTTTTAAAGACGAATGCAAAGTCATATAAAAATAAAAACAAAATTTAAATGTATAATAGGCTTATTGGAATTTGAAAGATTAGAAAAGCAAACAATAAGCCTAAAAATAAATGCAAAAGCTGATAGTTTTTTAGACTATGCTAAAGTAACTAAATTATCAAAAAAATATTTAAAATCAAAAAAATTCTTTACCTTAGAAAAAGCTAATAAAAAACTAGCAAAAAAAATAAAAATCAAATTTCCACAACTAAAAAAAATAAAAATTGAGATTATTAAATTAGAGATTATGAAAAACACAAAACTTAGTGCTAAATACAAAAAAAAATATTAAAATAACTTTAAAAAAACTTGAATATTTGCTTAAATTGTGTTAGCATAACCTTAATTTTACTTTAAGGAAAAAAAATGCGTATTTTAGTAGTGGAAGATGAAATATCTTTAAACAAGACACTAGCCGAAGGTTTAACTGAATATGGCTATCAAATAGATGCGTGCGAAAATTGTAAAGATGCTGAATATTATATCGGTATTAGAAACTACGATTTAGTATTGACAGATTGGATGCTTCCTGATGGTGATGGCACTGACTTAATACATGTTGTAAAACATAAATCTTCAAGAACTTCAATCATAATTTTATCTGCAAAAGATGATAAAGAAAGTGAAATAAGCGCTTTAAAAGCAGGTGCTGATGATTACATTAAAAAACCTTTTGATTTTAATGTATTATTAGCTAGAATTGAAGCAAGACTTAGATTTGGTGGGTCAAATACAATTAAAATTGATAATTTAGAAATAGACCCAGATGAAGAAAAAATTACTTATAAAGGTAAAGAAATTGAATTAAAAGGTAAACCTTTTGAAGTATTAACCCATCTTGCAAGACACTCTGATCAAATAGTATCAAAAGAACAATTATTAGATGCAATTTGGGAAGAACCTGAACTTGTAACTCCTAATGTAATTGAAGTTGCAATCAATCAAATTAGGCAAAAAATGGATAAGCCTTTAGGTATCTCAACTATTGAAACAATAAGAAGAAGAGGCTATAGATTTTGCTTTCCCAAAAAAGCATAAGAAATAAATTTTTCTTGCAACTAGCATCTACTATTACGGTGCTAGTTGTTATTTTTTCAGTTCTGTCGTATCAAATTCTAAAAATTAATATAATGCAAAATGAATTTGATAATTTAATCAAAAATGCTATTAGTATTATTGAAGTGAATAATAGTTCAAACTTTATTATTTTTAAAGACTATAAAATAATTCATTTAGATAAAAAAACTATGAAACCAAACTTTCAAATAATCAATGAAAATGATAAAAAAGTCTTGATTTTAACATATCCTTACAATGAATTTGGGGATTATATAATATTAAAAAAAGATATAAGTCAATCAATTAAAATTCTTGATACTATTTTTATATCTTTATTTTTAATAATTATTATTGCTATTAGTTTGATTATTTTTTATTCATTATTCTTATCAAGAATATTATCAATGCACCTAAAAGAATTAAGCGTTAAAGTTAGTAGGTTTGATGATAACTTTACAAATAGATTAGATTATAAAAACTATCCATTAGAGTTTAAAGAAATCATAAGTAGTATTAATCACTTAATTACTAGAATTCAAAACTATAATATGTCTCAAAAAGAACTATTTATAGGAATTGCTCACGAATTAAAAACTCCTTTAGCAGTTATAAAAGCTAAAAACGATGTAACGCTAATTAAATCAAGAGATAGTGAATATTATATTCAAACCATTAAAAACTCTAATGATAGCATAGATAATATCAATAAAATCATAAATGAAATTCTTAAAATTGGCAGATTAGAAGGTGCGCAATTTGAAGAACCAAATGAAATAGATTTAATTGATTTTATTAGACAAGAAAGCAAAAATTTTAGCCTATTAGGCTCAAAAACAGGACAAAAAATAGAACTCAATCTAAACCCAAATGAATTAAAAATAAAAATACAAAAAACCTTATTCTCACAAATTTTACAAAATTTTATTCAAAACGCATTTAAATTTTCTCAACCAAATACAACAATAACAATTACAACTTTCATCAATAATATGACTTTTTATCTATATGTAGATGATATGGGTTGTGGAATTAGTGAAGATAAAGATTATTTTGCACCATTTAAAAGATTTGGAGATAAAGAAGGCGTTGGATTAGGACTTTATTTATCAAAATCAGCTGCAACCGCACTAAAAGCTGAAGTATCATTAGAAAATAGAAAAGATATGCAAGGAACAAGGGCTATTTTTTCTATGAAAATCAAAAAAAATTAAGAGAAGAAATATGGCAAAAAAAACTGCAATTATTGATTTAGGTTCAAACGGAATTAGAATGGCAATATATGAAAAAACTTCAAGATATGGTTTTTATATATTAAACGAACAAAAAGTTAAATTTCGTTTGGCACAAGGTGCTTATGAACAGGATAATGTATTAGTAGAAAAACAAATCAAAAAAGCTTACGAAATAATAAAATATTTTAAAACTCAAGCGCTTAATTTTAAGTGTAATAAAATATTTTGCATAGGAACATCAGCTCTAAGAGATGCAAAAAATAAAGCTGATTTAATTAACCTATTAAAAAAAGATTTAAAACTCAATATCAAAACTTTAAGTGGAATGGAAGAAGCATATTTAAGTGGTTTTGGAGCTATTAATTTACTACCTAAATTAGATGAAAAATCAATTTGTTTAGATATTGGTGGTGGTAGTGCTGAATTGTGTTTGTGTGAAAATACAAAAGTAATTAAAACTTTCTCGCTTGACCTTGGAACGGTGAGATTAAAAGACTTATTTAAAGACAAATTTAATAAATTAGAAAAATATATAGATAATTATTTAGAGCAAATCCCTGATGATTTTAAAGCTTCTATCTTAATTACAATAGGTGGCTCATTAAGAGCTATTAGCAATGCTATTATGGAAAAAAATAATTATCCTTTAAGTCAGGTTCATGCTTTTTCTTATCAAGTAGATGAAGAAAGTGAATTTATAGAAAAAATTATCAATTGCAAAAATTCAGAACTTAGCTCGCTAGGAATTAAAAAAGAAAGACACGATACCATTAAAATGGGTGCTTTAGTCTTTTATAAAATAATTAAAAAATTAAAAATTAAGCAAATAATTACAAGTGGTGCTGGAGTTAGAGAAGGAATATTTTTAAAAGACTTATTTAAACACCACAAAGGGTTTCCAGCCAATTTTAATCCGAGCTTAAAAAGTCTTGAAGATAGACTAATTAAATACAAATCAGGCTCACTGGTTAGTAATGTTACAAGATTATTTAATACTTTAAATGAAATTCATTATGTTGATAAAAAATATCTAAAACACTTAACATATGCAGCAAAACTCATTGAAACAGGTTTATTGCTTAGTTATTATTCAAACCATAAACATAGTGCTTATTGTGTTTTAAGTGGTCTAAATTTTTGTATAAAACACGAAGATAAAGCACTAATAGCAACTATAATAGAACAACACGGCAAAAAAATAAATTATGAGAATTTAAAATTAAAAAAACTATTGCCAGATGAAAATACCATATCTTGGCTTAATTTTATTCTAGCATTTTGTAATGCTTTAAATAAGGCTAAAGAAAACGAAATTTGTGATTTTTCTTATAAAAATAAAACTTTATATATAACAAAAAATACAAATAATTTCATTATGCAAGAAGCTATTAAAAAGATTAGCAAGCCAAAAAGTTTTAATGTATATATAAACAATGAAGAGATTTAACTCTTCACTAATTATTTAATAGAATTAATAGTCTTTAAAATATAATTTTTTGAGATTTCAAGTTTTTCTTTTTCATCTTTATTTAAGTCTAATTCAAGAACTTTTTTAATACCACCCTTACCTACTACAACCAATCTTGAATAAGCTAAATTATCTTGAGTAAAACTAATAGGTGTGATTAAATTCTCATCATCTTTAATAGCTTTAATAATTCTTGCAATCACACTTCCTATTCCAAATTCTGTTTTACCTTTTACTTTAAAAATCTCTCCACCCTTAAAGCGAACTCTGTTTTCAATCTCATCTAAATTAAGGTTAAACTCATTAATATTTTTACCACCCACAAAGGCATTGCTCTTATAAAAAAACTGCGTATCTCCGTGCTCTGCTAGCATAAAAGCATTTATATTTTTATAAGAAATCCCTAATTTATTGGCAATTTCAATCTTAAGCCTTGCACTATCAAGCGTTGTGCCTGTGCCAATTACTTTAAAAGTATCTAAGCCGCTTAATTTTTGAGCGTAATAAACAATGCTATCATTTGGATTTGTAGCTATTAAATATATACCATTAAAGCCCTTTAAGGCATTAATAATTTCTTTTAAAGGTTCATAATTAGCCTTAAGTTCAAGCGTTCTATCAGGCTCAATGCAAGTTGTATATGCTAAGACAATAAGGTCACATTTTACTAATTCTTCTACTTTGCTAACAGCAAAAATTTTAGAATTTGAATTGGTATTTTCAAGACTATCTTCTAAATCAATCTTACTTGCATTTGCTAAGCCATCTTTAATATCGTATAAATAAAGCTCGTTTGCTATATTTTGACTACTTAACATAAAACTTGCAGCCGAACCAACGGCTCCAAGTCCAATAATTCCTATTTTCATTTTAATAAACTCTTAAATAACTCAACGCTATCAAGCTGCTCCCAAGGATAACTTGCAACTCCAACTTGCCCATAAGTCGCAACATCAGCATAAGAAAATCCAGCTTTACTAGGCTCATCTAATCTAAATTTTTCTTTAATCCATCTAGGAGTTAATGCAAAATTTCTTTCAACAAATGCACTTAAAATATTATCATCAACACTTGCATTTGTCCCCATACAATCAACATTTACGCTAATTGGTTTTGCAATTCCTATTGCATAGCTAATTTGCACTATACATTTTTTAGCTAAGCCACTTGCAACTATATTTTTTGCTACATATCTAGCTGCATAAAGCCCACTTCTATCAACTTTTGTGTAATCTTTTGAGCTTTGTGCACCTCCTCCTATTGGGCTATATCCACCAAAACTATCTACTATTAATTTTCTTCCTGTTAAGCCACTATCGTGAAGGCTTGAGTGATTTACATATCTTCCTGTTGGATTAATATAAATAATGCAATCATCTTTATTAAATAGCTCTTTTGGTAAGCCCGAATTACAAATTAAATTCATAATTTTTGAGCGAACTTCATCAAGACTTAAACTACTTACACTAGGAGCTGAAACTACTATTGTATGGATTTTTTTAGGCTTACAATTTTCATAATTTTCCTTGCTCTCATAATCAATTGTAACTTGAGTTTTAATATCTACTCCAAATTCGTGTGGATTATTTAGAGCATATTCATATACTTTATTACAAATCATTCTCGCATAAAAAATCGCAGCAGGCATAAATTCAGGTGCTTCGCTACTTGCAAAGCCAAACATCATACCTTGATCACCTGCTCCTATTTCTCCACTTTCTTGATCTACGCCTTGATTAATATCATTACTTTGCTCGTTTAATAACACTTGCACTTTAACATCACTTGGGTGTAAGCATTCAGCCTTGCTAAAATGAGAATTTTCTTTATAACCTATTTTAATTAAAGCGTTTTTAACTACTTCTTCATATTCACTTTCACTAACCTTTAAATTAGATTTAATCTCTCCACCAATTATTACATTCTTTCCAGCGACAAAAACCTCACTAGCAACGCGAGCATTTTTATCATAATTTATATGCAAATCAACAATGCTATCAGCAATGATATCAGCACATTTATCAGGGTGTCCTGCACTTACTACTTCACTTGTAAATAAATACATTTATTATCCTTTAATAATTAAATTTTGCCTAATTTTAGCCTTTATAGTTAATGTTTTGTAAGAGAGATTTGCTATATTTTTGCCTTTTTAAGGAGATATTATGAGCGTCTTAAGTTCAATGATTAAAAGATATAAAAGTACTAATTTAATTATAAAAATTATGATTGGTATTGTTGTAGGTGTTTTTGTTGGAATTTGTATTCCTAGTTTTACTGATTATACTTCTTTATTAGGAGATTTTTTTATAGGTGCTCTAAAAGCAATTGCTCCGATATTAGTATTTATTTTAGTTCTTAGTGCAATCTCTACTAGAGAATATGGAAATGGAACTAAAAAAATAAAACAAGTAATAATTTTATATTTAATAGGAACTTTCTTAGCTTCTGTTTGTGGTGTTGTTGCTAGCTTTTTATTTCCTACAAAACTTATATTAGAAATACCAAATAATATTGATTTAACCCCGCCAAGTAGTGTTGCTATGGTATTTAAAGATTTATTATTTAAAATGATAGAAAATCCAGTAAGTGCATTAGCTAATGGAAATTATATTGGAATTTTAACTTGGGCTATAGCTGCTGGAATTGCACTTAAAACTTGCTCAAAAGAAGTAAAAAAAGTATTTATAGATATTAATGAAGGCACTATTAAAATTGTTGCTTTCATAGTTCGTCTAGCTCCTATTGGTATTTTTGGTCTAGTAAGCACAAGTGTTGCTAAAACTGGTGTAGAAACTTTAGCTGATTATGTTTTATTACTATTAGTATTAGTTGGGACTATGCTATTTGTAACATTTATAATCAATCCATTAATAGTATTTGTAGTTACTAAGAAAAATCCTTATCCATTAGTTTGGGTTTGTATAAAACACTCTGCAATTTATGCGTTTTTTACAAGAAGTTCAGCTGCAAATATTCCTGTAAATATGGCACTATGTTCAAAAATTAATGTTGATAAAGAATTATATGGAGTATCAATTCCACTAGGTGCTACAATTAATATGGCTGGAGCTGCTGTTACTATTTCTGTTTTAGCACTTGCTGCAGTTCATACATTAGGACTTAATATTACTTTTACAAACGCTATACTACTTAGCTTTTTAGCTGCATTTGCTGCTTGTGGAGCTAGTGGGGTTGCTGGTGGCTCACTTTTACTTGTTCCTTTAGCGTGTTCATTATTTGGGATAAATGATGATATTGCTATGCAAGTAGTTGGGGTTGGCTTTATAATTGGAGTTATTCAAGATAGTGTTGAAACAGCTTTAAATAGCTCTACTGATGTGCTATTTTCTGCAATTTGTTCTGATACTAAAATAGATTTAAGTAGGGTATAAAATGGAATGGGATTTAAGCATAATTTATAAAAATAAAGAAGAATTATATAAAATTTTAAAAGATTTAGAAAATCAAGCAAACGATTTTGCTTTAAAATACGAAAATAATTTAAAAAATGAAAAAGAATTTGAAAATATAATTTCAAAATTAGAAAGCATTTATAATGAGTTAAGCCGTGCTGGAGCTTATGCGTATTTACATTTTGCAAAAGATAGTGCAAATGGAGCGTTTTTACAAGAAATAAGCACAATTTGCACTAATATTGAAAGTAAATTGGTGTTTTTTGAAATTGAGTTTTGCGAATTAGAAAACGCACAAGAAATTGCAAATAATTGTAAAAAATATTCATATATGCTAAATAATTGGCTAAAAGCTAAAAAATATCAATTAAGCAAAAGCAACGAGCAAGTATTTATGAAAATGAATATAAATGGTAAAGAAGCATTTTCAAGATTATTTGATGAATACTTAAGTAATATTACCTTTAAACTTGACTTAAAAAAAATCAGCGAAGAAGAACTATTAAGCAAACTTTATAGCCCTGATAGAGCTTTAAGAAAAAGAGCAGCCGATGCACTTACAAAAGGACTTAAGAAAAATATAAAAACTCTATGCTTTATTTTTAATATGATTAAAAATAATCACTTAAGTGAATGCGAGCTAAGGGGCTATGAAAATCCTATGCAAGCAAGGAATTTGAGTAATCAAATTGAAGATGAAAGTGTAAAAAGCCTAATAAAAGCAGCCGAAAATAATTATCATTTAATAGAAAATTATTACAATAAAAAGCGTGAAATTCTAGGTCTTAAAGAATTAAAAGACTATGATAGATACGCTCCACTTTATGATGATATTAGCAATGATTGGGATTTTGAGAAATCTTGTAAAGTTGTAAAAGATACTTTTAATAAATTTAGCCCAAAATTTGCTGAACTTATGCAAAAAGCACTTAATAATAAAGCTCTTGATGTATACCCTGCTAAAAATAAGCGTAGTGGAGCATTTAGCTATGGCATAAATCCTCAACCATTTGTAATGCTAAATCATACAAATAATAGAAGAGATTTATTCACTTTAGCACACGAATTAGGGCATTTAATCCATCAAAGTCTAGCAGGAGAAAATCTAGGGTATTTTAATGCAAATACTCCGCTAACTACAGCTGAAACTGCTAGTGTTTTTGCTGAAATGCTAGTTTATGACGCTATTAAAGATACACTTAGCCCTAAGGATAAAAAAGCACTTTTAGCAAGTAAAATTGAAGATATATTCGCAACATTTTTTAGACAAATTAATTTTACAAATTATGAAATCGCTCTACATAATCACGAAGGTGAATTAAGTGTTGATGAGTTTTGCGACTTATGGTTAGCTGAAGGGCAAAAAATGTTTGGTAGTAGCGTAAAACTACGCAAAAAATACAAATATTGGTTTAGCTATATCCCACATTTTATCCATTCGCCGTTTTACTGCTACGCGTATTCTTACGCACAATTATTAGTTTTAGCATTATTTGGACTTTATAAGAGTGGAAAATGTGCTAATTTCGTAGAGCTTTATACAGAATTTTTAGCAAGTGGTGGAAGTCGCTCTCCGGCTGAATTGGTAGGACTTTTTGGACTTGATTTAAATAGTGATGAGTTTTGGCAATTAGGAATTAATGAAATTGCTAAAATGGTTAAGGAATTTTGCGAATGAATTATTTAGATAGACTAAATCCTGCTCAAAAACAAGCCGCTACATTTGTAGATGGAAGTTTGTTAATCTTAGCTGGTGCTGGAACTGGCAAAACCCAAACAATGATTAGCAGATTAGTCTATTTAATAAGTGAAGTTGGAATTAGCCCTGAATCAATTTTAAGTCTTACATTTACAAATAAAGCCGCAGCTTCAATGAAAGAAAGAGCTATAAAAATGCTAAATGAAATAGGCTATAGTAATAATTTACCAATTTTAAGCACATTTCATAGCTTTGGAATGGAGTTTTTAAGCGAATATATAGAATTATTAGATGGAAGAAGAAGGAAAAATTATAGACTAATTGATACTGATGATAAAAAGGCTATGATTAAAGAATTTGTTTTAGAAAAAATTAGAAAAACTGATATAAATTTTTTAAGTAAAGATAAAAAAGATAAAGAAATCTTAAAAGATGAAAAAGAGTTTTTAAGAAATAAAACCAACGAAGCTATGGCTTATATAGATAGGGTTAAAAATACCTTAGAATTTGAATTAGAAAATGAAAATCACGAAATATATTTAGATTATGAAAAAACTTTAGAATACAATAATTTAATAGATTTTGATGATTTAATAATTCTTCCACACGATATTTTAAAAAACAATCCAACAACAGCTACAAAAATTAGCAATCAATATTCATACATAATGGTAGATGAGTATCAAGATACTAATTTAGCTCAATTAAAATTATTAAAATTATTATGTAAAGCTCATCAAAATATCGTTGTAGTTGGAGATGATGATCAAAGTATTTATTCATTTCGCCACGCAAGAATACAAAATATATTAGGATTTTCTGATGATTTTCAAGACGCAAAAATCATTAAATTAGAAGAAAATTATAGAAGCACAAAAACCATATTAAATCACGCAAATAGCTTAATAGCAAACAATAAAACAAGATATGGAAAAGAGCTATTTACAAATAATGAATTTGATATAGATATTACTAAATTAGAAAATTATTATGAAGTAATTTACGAGATTAAAAGTCTTATAGAAAAAGGCGTAAAACACAATGAAATCTGTGTTTTATATAGAATGAATATGAGCGGAAATTTCATTGAGCCTAGATTAATTAGTGAGAATATACCTTATAAAGTTATTGGTTCTGTTCCGTTTTTTGAAAGAGCGGAAATTAAATTACTCATAAATTATCTAAGACTTTATGTGGATTTTAACGATAACTTGGCCTTTAAAAAAATCATCAATATGCCTAAAAGAAAATTTGGTGAAAAAGCCTTAGAAAAATTAGAGAATTTATCTAAAAAACCATCTTTATTTGAAAGTTTAAAAGATAATTTAGATAGTTTTAAAAATATTGAAATTAAAGAATTTATAGAGCTTTATACTACAACTCAAGATAAATTCGCTTTATTTTTAAATAAATTAGCTTCTCTTGAAGTTCATAATTTATTTGATAATCCAAAATCAAGAGCTGAAAACTGCTCGGTATTTTTTGATATTATCAAAAGAGAATGCGGCTTTAATGCCGATATTGCTAAGCTTACTAATTTTTTAAATAAAATCATCTTACAAGAACAAATAATAAAAGAAAATAATAACGCAATTAATCTTATGACTATTCACGCTAGTAAAGGATTAGAATTTGAATATGTATTTTTAATTGATTGTGATGGTGGCAAAATGCCTTGCACTTTTATGGGTATTTTTGATATTGAAGAAGAGCGAAGATTAGCTTATGTAGCGATGACAAGGGCAAAACATAAATTCTATTTACAATATGATTATACAAATCCAAGTATTTTTGTAAATGAAATTATGTATAAAAATACTAGCAATACTACTATAAATAATTCTACTAATGAATTTAAAGTAGGAAATGTAGTAAATCATAAATTATTTGGTAGTGGAAAAATACTTGCCATTGAAGGCAATTTAATTAGCGTAAATTTTCAAGGAAAAATTAGAAAGCTCAATAAAGACTTTCTAAGTTTAGCTTAAATAATATTAGTATTTAAACTAATATTATTTATAAATCTCTTTAAAATTCTTATAAAAATTAGCAAAAGTTTTATTAGCTATATTTTCTCTAATCTCACTCATTAAATTTAAATAATAATGCAAATTATGAAGACTTGCTAAGCGAAAAAATGTAATCTCTCCAGCTTTAAACAAATGATGAACATAAGCACGGCTGTAGTTTCTGCAAGTATAACAAGAGCAGTTTTTATCAATTGGCTCATTATCATCTTTCATAAAACTAGCCTTTATATTTATTTTGCCAAAACTTGTAAATAATGTGCCATTTCTAGCATTTCTAGTAGGCATAACGCAATCAAACATATCAACCCCACGAGCGACATTTTCTACCAAATCAAGCGGAGTTCCAACTCCCATTAAATATCTTGGGCGATTTTGTGGCATTTGTGGGGCTAGTTTTTCTACCGTTTCATACATTAATTCATTTGGCTCTCCAACGCTTAGCCCACCAATTGCAAGTCCATCAAAATAGTATTCATTTTCAGCATCTAAAATACCTTTTAAACACTCACTTCTTAGCGTATGATTAGTCCCACCTTGAACGATAGCAAAGATATTTTGCTCTCTTTTTAATTCATTTGTATAAAGCTTTTTAAACTCGCTTTTATAAAGCTCTTTTGAATATTTTTGAAGCAAGGTAATTTCATCTGTATTTTGAAATTCTTTTTTCATCTCAAGCGAGAGTTTAGCCCAATAAATAGTGCGTTTAAGACTTGCTTTAATTCTTTCTTCACTAGCAGGTAAAGCACATAAATCATCTAAAACCATACAAATATCACTATTTAATAAATACTCCGTTTTTAAAACACTTGCAGGTGTAAAATGATGTAAGCTCCCATCAATGTGGCTTTTAAAGGTAATTCCATCATCACTATGTTTTGTATTTTTACTTAGTGAAAAAGCTTGAAATCCACCACTATCAGTTAGAAAGCTTCCATTAAATTTAGTAAAATTATGTAGCCCGCCGTGTCTAGCTATCAAATCAGCACCTGGTCTTAAATAAGTATGATAAGTATTTGCTAGGATTATTTTTGCTCCTAGACTTTGCATATCGGTTGCATCTAGAGCTTTTACGCAGCCTTGAGTTCCTACTGGCATAAAACAAGGAGTATTAAATTCCCCGTGAGCTGTGCTTACTTTACCAAGCCTAGCATTATTATCTGTTGAATATAAATCAAATTTCATTATAATTTTCCTTTATAAAATGGAGTTGTTATGAAAAAAATATTAGTTTTAGCTAAGGTTTGTGTTGCAAATCACTTCTTAAAAGAACTTGCAAAGTTTAAGGATAGCACAAAAGAATATATAATCGTTTGCCAAGATGATATTAATTTTAAGCATAGTTTTACTCATATTAAAATTGACCCTACAAATGCTGCAAGACTTAAAAATTATGTAAATAATAATCTTGAACTTGTATATTTATTATTTGATAATGATTTAGATACAAGGCTTGCTTATGATGCTATAAGATTTATTGATAAAAGAGTAAGAATTGTAGTATTATCAAACAATAAAGAATACGAAAATGATAGCTTTTGCACTCTTATTAATCAAGAAGAAATGACTACAAATCATTTGATAGATATTTTGCCAAATATGCCAATGATAGCAAGAGATATTGGGCTTGGAATTGGCGAGATTATGCAAGTATTTGTTCCTGTTGGCTCAATTTATGCAAACAAACATATAAATGCAATTGCGCAAGAATTTTATAAAATCGCATTAATTTATAGAGATAATGAAATAATTTTACCAAAACCCGATACTCAAATTCTAGCAAATGATGAGCTAGTTTTAGTAGGTGATCCAAATATTTTAAATCTAATGTTTTCAAGGATTAAAGGTCAGGTAGGACAATTTCCTAGCCCTTATGGAGATAGTATTTGCGTTGTAATTGATATGAAAATTGATGAAAATATAGATAATTTAATAAATACAGCACTTTTATTACACGCTAAATCTAATAGTTCAAGACTAATTTTTTATGTAGTAAATCCTACAATAAATAAAGACCTAGAAAAATTAAAGAAACTTAAAAGAAAGACAATAATAGTCCATATTAAATATGAAGATATATCGGTAAATAATGTAGTTTTAGAGTTTTGTAATATGTATTCTGGACTATTTATTACAAGTAAAGAAATTTTTAAAAAAAATATAGCAACTTTTTATGATAGTTCTATGCCTGTTTTAAAAATAGGAACAATAGATTTTGCAAAGCTAAATACTATAGCTTGCATAGGTTCAGGCTCTCTTAGAGTGGAGAATTTGACATCTACTTTATTAGATATTTCTTTAATACTTAATTTAAATGCAAAAATGATGTATTTTGATAATGCAAATCCTGTAAGTGATGATTTAATAGAGCATATAAATATGCAATCACAATTTTTTAATAAGAATTTAGAATTAGTAGAATACAAAAGCAAAAACCCATTATTAGAGCTAAAATTTAATCCATATATAATACATTGTTTAGGATTTGAAAAGCATATAATCAAAACGAATACTTTAAAATATTTATCTAATGATTTTTCAAAACTTTACGAAATACTAGACGATAATTATCAATTATTCATACCAATAGTTTAAAACTTCTAGGAATTTAAATCATTTTAAATTCCTAAAAATTAATCACAAATTTTTATTAATTTTTTTCATACATTTTTCTTCAAAAATTTTTATCATAAATTTAATTTTTTTTGTATAATATTTTTTTATTTTTTAAAGGAGAAAAAATGAGTGCAAAATCTTATGTAAATGAAACACTTGAATTAATCAAAACTTATTCATCTAGACAACCTATATTCTTACAATGTGCAACTGAAGTTTTAAAATCAGTTACACCATTACTAGAAAGCAACAAGCAATACGAACAACACGCAGTATTACAAAGACTAGTAATGCCAGAAAGAACAATTATTTTTAGAGTTGTATATATTGATGATAGCGGTAAAGCTCAAACACATTTTGGCTACAGAGTTCAATTTTCTAGTGCTCTTGGACCTTATAAAGGTGGTTTAAGATTTCACCCTACGGTAAATCTTGACATTTTAAAATTCTTAGCATTTGAGCAAATCTTTAAAAACTCTTTAACAGGACTTTATATAGGCGGCGGTAAAGGTGGGGCTAATTTTGACCCTAAAGGCAAAAGCGATGCTGAAATAATGAGATTTTGCCAAGCATTTATGAGCGAACTTAGCAAACACATAGGCTATTCAACCGATGTTCCTGCTGGAGATATTGGCGTTGGTGCTAGAGAGCTTGGATATATGTTTGGAGCTTATAAAAAAATTACTTCTAAATTTGATGGAACTTTAACAGGTAAAAAAATTAGCTGGGGTGGTTCATTAGTTAGAAAAGAAGCTACAGGATATGGAACGGTTTATTTCTCAAAAGAATTACTAAAAGAAAAAGGCGAAGGCTTTGAAGGAAAAACTTGCGTAGTTTCAGGTAGTGGAAATGTGGCTATTTATACTATTGAAAAACTTTATGAATACGGAGCAAAAGTTGTTGCAGTAAGCGATAGCGATGGCTATGTTTATGAT
Source organism: Campylobacter sp. RM12640 (assembly GCF_020137595.1). NCBI lineage: Bacteria > Pseudomonadati > Campylobacterota > Epsilonproteobacteria > Campylobacterales > Campylobacteraceae > Campylobacter > Campylobacter sp. RM12640. Next base: position 15,093 of record NZ_JACGAU010000006.1, on the reverse strand, counting down.
AAAGATGGAATTGACTTAGACCTTTTAAAAGAAATTAAAGAAAACTTAAGACTTCGTGTAAGCGATTATGCTAACCGCAAAAAAGGTGCAGTTTTTGTATCTAAAGTAAATTATGAAAAAGGAACAAACGGAATTTGGAGTATTCCTTGTGATTATGCTTTCCCTTGTGCAACACAAAACGAACTTAGCTTAATAGATGCGAAAAACTTATATAAAAATGGCTGTAAATTAATCGCTGAAGGTGCTAATATGCCTTGCACACTTGATGCACAAAAATTTATTTTAGAAAACAAAATATATTATGCACCGGCAAAAGCAGCAAATGCTGGTGGTGTAGCTACAAGTGCGCTTGAAATGCAACAAAATGCAAATATGACTTCTTGGACATTTAACGAAGTTGATGAAAAATTACATAAGATTATGAAAGATATTTACGCTAGAACTGCAAATACTGCTAAAGAATTTGGATTTGAACACAATTTATTAGCAGGAGCAAATATTGCAGGCTTTAAAAAAGTTGCAGATGCTATGATAGACCAAGGCTATATTTAAGCCGAAAAGCCCTATTTTTAGGGCTTTTTTTACAAACTTAATATTAACTTTCTTTTATTATTATTCTTTCTTCAAAATCAAAAAATCAGGTTAAATATGAAAAAAATTATATATGTAAGTGCTATTAGTTCTTTGATTTATGCAAATACAATAAGTGATATTGAATTTAAAGGCTTATATCACTTGTCAAAAGAACAAGCCTTAAAGGCTGTGGATTTAAAAATTAATGATGAAGTTAATATATATAAGATAAATGATGCGGTTAAAAACCTTTTTTCTTATGGATATTTTGATGATATTTATGTTGATGAAAATAATGGAAAGCTAATATTTAATGTTGTAGAAAAACAATTCATTGCAAAAGTAAATATCAAAGGAACTTCAAGTAATGATAAAAAGCAAATAGAATCGTTTTTAAGTATTAAAAAAGGCGAAGCTTATAATGATAGAAAAATAGAAGAAGCAAAAGAAAAAATAATTCTATACTACCAATCTCGTGGATTTTATGATAGCGTAGTTGAAGTTGATACTCAAGAGCTTGAAAATAATGCTGTTGTATTAAATTTCAATATAAATAGAGGCGAAATCATAACAATTAAAAAAGTTAATTTAATAGGTGCTAAAAAATTAGACTATAGTGATTTTGACCCTGTAATAGCAAATAAAGAAAAAGAACTATTAGGTTGGTTTTGGGGATTTAATGATGGTAAATTATACTCAACCGAACTACCAAACGACCCTGCTAGAATTAAAGATGAATATATGAAAAAAGGCTATCTTGATGCTAATGTATCAAATCCTTATTTAGAAGCTAATATGCAAACTTACAAAGCAGAATTAACCTATTATATAAGCGAAGGCAAACGCTATAAAATAGAAGAAATTACAATAGAAAACCCACTAGAAAATGAAGTGAAATTTAACTTAAGTGATTTAAGAAGTAAAAAAGGAAAATATATTAATTCAGAAAAAATTCGTTCTGATATAGAATTAATTAAAACCAAATTCCAAGATAAAGGATATGCTTTAGCAGAGGTTTATCCTGATATTGCTAAAAATGATGCTGATGGAGTTGTAAAAATTTATTTTAGAGTTAATCTAGGAAATAAATACAATATTGGTAAAGTAATAATTAAAGGCAATGATAAATCTTTAGATAAAGTAGTAAGAAGAGAATTATTCTTAACCGAAGGAATGCAATTTAACAAAACAGATTTAAATGATAGCATTATAGCACTTAGAAAAACCGGTTATTTTGAAGAAGTAAATATCACTCCAAAACCAAGCTTTACGGGAGATATTGATTTATTAGTAGATGTAAAAGAAAAATCAACAGGCTCAATTACTGGTGGTATTGGTTATAGCACATCTGATGGATTCTTAATTAACGCATCTGTTAGCGATAGGAATATCTTAGGTAGCGGAATGTATGGTGGGATTAATTTAGAAAAATCAGATAAAGATGTAACTGGCAAAATCTTTTTAAACAATCCTAGGATATTTGATTCTAAATACTCAACAGGCTTTGATATATATAGCTACAAAAGAGATTGGGATACTTATGAAGAATACAATAATGGTTTAGAACTTAGCATTGGTAGAGAATTAGCTAGATTTTGGGGAATTGGAGCTATTTATAATTACGAGCAAAGTGATTTAAGAAAAGCAACTATTGAAATGATTGCAAGTGGTGAAAAATTAGGCAAATCAAGAAAATCAGCTATAACTCCATATTTATATTTTGATAATACTGATGATTTTTACCTACCAAGAAGTGGTATTTATAGTAGAGCAGCATTTACTTATGCAGGGCTTGGGGGAGACCAAAAATATAAAAAATTTGCCTTTGATTTTAAATATTATAAAGGTTTAAAAGAAGATTTTGACACCGATTTAATTTTTAGATTTAGAACATCATTTAATAAATTATTTAATTATAAAGATACACCAATTAACTCAAGATTATATCTTGGTGGTTTAAGAAGTGTTAGAGGATATGAAAGTGATAGCATAACTCCAAGGGGTATTGGATATTATGATACAAATACTCATACTAAAGTAGATAAATTAGGAAACGGAGTTATTGCTTATCCTTACGATAAAGGTGGAGCGATTTCACTTAATTCTAGTGTAGAAATCAATTTCCCATTAATTAATAAATTAAAACTTCGTGGTTCAATTTTTTATGATTATGGTATGATAGGCGAAAAAAAATTAAATGAGATTAAAAGACAAAGTGCAGGAATTAGTCTTGATTGGAGCACACCAATGGGACCATTAGTGTTTGTATTCTCAAAACCTATTGATAAAAAATCAGGGGATAAAACAAATACATTTGAATTTAGCATAGGAAGTCAATTTTAGGAGATAAGAATGAGTTTTGCAGATATTTTTAAAATTAGAAGAACACAATCAAAGCCAAATGAAGCACCAAATCACTGGGTAAAATGTGATAATTGTCATGCTTTAATGTATTATAAAGAAGTTGCAAGTTGCTTTAATGTATGCCCTAAGTGTGGCTTACATATGAAAATAAGCCCTAATGAAAGAATAGAAATGCTAGTTGATGAAGGAAGTTTTATTGAATATGATAAAACTTTAAGAGCTAATGACCCATTAAAATTCGTAGATTCAAAAAGCTATAAAAAACGCTTAAACGAAAGCGAAGAAAAAACAGGCAGAACGAGTGCGGTAATTTCAGGAGAATGCAAAATCGGTGGAATTGGCGTTCAATTATGTGTGTTTGACTTTTCTTTTATGGGTGGTTCGCTAGGAAGTGTTGAAGGCGAAAAAATCGTTCGTGCAGTTCAACGCGCTATGCAAAAAAAAGAAGGACTTATAATAATTAGTGCAAGTGGTGGTGCTAGAATGCAAGAGAGCACATATTCACTTATGCAAATGGCTAAAACATCAGCTGCATTAAAATTACTTGCTAGAGAAAGACTTCCTTATATATCAATTCTAACTAACCCTACTTTTGGTGGAGTATCAGCGTCTTTTGCTTGGCTTGGAGATATTGTAATTGCTGAACCTATGGCACAAATTGGCTTTGCTGGTGCTAGAGTTATTAAGCAAACTATAGGAGCTGACTTACCTGAAGGATTTCAAAGTGCTGAGTTTTTATTAGAGCATGGACTTATTGATTCTATTGTTCCAAGAGCTAATCAGCGTGAATTTTTAAGTGATTTTTTACGATATTTTAAATGAATATAAATATTTATTTTATTCAAAAAAAATTAGAAAAATTAAGCGAATTTGAAAATAGATTTATAAAATTAATAAATCAATTTTCAAAACTTAATCTAAATAATGTATTTTCAAAACAAATCGCAAAAGCACAAGATTTAGGCTCAAATGAAGCTAGAATAGAATATGCAAAAGCTTATATGCCTTATAAAAAAACTTTTAGTATAGCTTTAAGTGAAAGGGGCAAGAGCATTGATAGTATTGAGTTTGCTAAGTTATTGCAAGATAAAAATGAGATTAATTTTTTTGTAGGTGGAGCTTTTGGATTTAATGATGAGTTTTTAAATGAATGTGATTATGTATTGAGTTTTTCAAAACTTACATTTTCACACGAAATTGCAAGGATTGTATTGTTAGAACAAATTTATAGGGGTTTTTGTATAAATTCAAATCACCCTTATCATAAGTAAAGGATTGTTATGAAAATTAGAAATTTTTTAATTTATTCTATTTTATATTTAATGTTAATTGGACTTATTATTGTTGTATTTTTTAATGATTTATTTAACTCTACAAGAGTAATTAATTTAGGAATTTTCAATTTTCAAAAAACATTTGAATTTGATAACTTTACTTGGGTTTGTATGCCACTTGTTATATATGTTATATTTGCATTACTTTATTTTTATTTTTCATTTATTTCTTTTCATTTTTCAACAAAAAGACTTATTAAAGATGGTAAAAAATTTGAAATGTTTTTAGAAGATTTAGTTTTAGATAGAAAAAATATTTACAAGTTTAAAACAAAAGAAATTCAAGACGCTAGTGAATTAGTAAAATCACTTTATTACAATCAAGCAGGAACAAGTGCTGATAAATTAAATAATGCAATAGCTATAAAAGCAATGGTTGAAAATGGAGAAATCTGTGATTTAAAACCATTTAAACTATCTAAAGACAATACAATTTATTTAAAAAACGAAGCAAATAAAGCTAAAAATGATTTAAATTACGCTTATAACTTACTAAAAAATCAAGAAGAAATTCAAGATGAAATCAGCCTAAGTGCTTACAATAATCTAATTTTAAACGGCATTTATGCAAATATTAAAACACTAAAAATTCAAAAAAGCAAAGAAGATATTAAAATCCTTTTAAATAGATTTGCTAATGATGATTTAAGTCTTAGCAATGCTGAATTAGAAGTTTTAATTTTTAATGATAATTTTGAAGAAGGAGAATATTTAGATTTTGCAAAAGAATTATTTGCAAAAATTGAGCCAAATAGCCTAAAAGCAATCTTTTTAAAACTAAAAAATGAAAAAGATAACGCATTTAGAGCGTATTTATATATACTTGCAAAACTTGCATTATTTGATGAATTAATAGAAGAAATTTATGGTAGCGAAGCTGATTTAGAAGATTTTAAATTAATTGTATTTTTAAAAGAACAAGGTAAAACTTACGATGTTGATAAACTTATTTGCTAATTCTAAGCCCTTATTTCTAGCACCAATGGCAGGTCTTAGCGATCTTGCCTTTAGAAGACTTGTTAAAAGATTTGATTGTGATGTAACAATTAGCGAAATGATTAGTTCAAACGCTCTTGTTTATGAGAGTGAAAAATCTTTAACTATGCTAGAAAAAGATAAAAGCGAAAGACCTTTCATAGCTCAAATTGCAGGCTCAAATAAAGAAATTATAAAAAAAGCAGTTGAGATTATAAATAAAGAAGAAAACATTCACGGGATTGATTTTAATTGTGGCTGTCCTGTAAATAAAGTTATTAAGCAAAATGCAGGTTCAGCACTACTTAAAGATTTAGATAATCTAAAATCACTCCTAGATATTATAAAAACCAATAATAAAGTAGGCACAACAAGTGTTAAAATAAGACTTGGTTTTAATGAGTGCGAAATAGAAAAAATAATAAATGCTTTAAACGAATTAGAGCTAGATTTTATAAGTATTCACGGAAGAACTAGAGCAGGAATGTATAGTGCTAAGGTAGATTATAACGCTATAAAACTAGCAAAATCTTTAGCAAAAACCAAAATAATTGCAAACGGCGATATATCTTATGAAAATCATCAAATGGTATTAGAACAAACCAATGCTGATGGGCTTATGATAGGAAGAAATGCTGTTGGAAATCCTTGGATTTTTTCTCAAATTAAGGGTAAATTTAATGAAATTAATAAAAGCGAAATCATACTTACGCATTTTGAATTTATGTGTGATTTATACAAAGATTATGCTTGTTCATTGTTTAGAAAACACTTGCACGAATATTCAAAAGGCTTAGCAAATGCGAGTGAATTTAGAAATGAAGTAAATAAAATTAATGAACCTAAAATTATGCTAAATACGATAAAAGAGTTTTTTGATGCTACAAATTATTAAAAACCTTGATTTAGTTGAATATTTAGATGAATTATTTGCTTTATTTGCTAGAAATAAACCTTTATTTATTGAAGGGGATACTAATTTACACCTAGCAAGAATTAATGAATTATGCGAATATGAATTAAAAGAATTAAAAAGCGTAAAAGATTTAAGCAAAGCACTAAATCATCTTAGCAAAAAAGGCATTTTACACCTTGATGAGATAGAAGAATTTGTAAAGATTTTAAATTATTTTAAATACTTATTTCAAATTCCGTTTTCAAATTCTTTTAAAAAATACCTTGAAAAAATCATAATTCCTAATGAAATTGAAAATATATTAAAATATTTTAAAGACGATGTATTTGATGAAGAAAAAGATGAGCTTTTACAAAGTATAAAAATCAAAATCAAAGAATTAAACCAAAGCATAAATCAAAATCTAAGAAGCCTATTAAACTCAAAATCACTTGAAAGCTATTTAATAGATACTCAAATACATTTTATATCAAATACTGAATGCTTATTGGTTAGGGGCGGATTTGCTAAAGTGCTTGATGCTAGTATTGTTGCAAGAAGTAGTGGTGGTGGATTTTATGTAGAACCTAGCAGTATTTTAAACTACAAACAAGGCATAAAAAGATTAGAAAATGAAGCCGATGCTAAAAGATTTGAATACGCAAAACAATTTAGTGAAATTTTATCTAAGCATTTATTATTTTTAAAGTTTATAAATAAAGAATTTGATTTAATAGATAGCTATATTGCAAGGGTTAATTTTGCCAAAAAGAAGGATTTAAACTTCATAACTCCAAGTAATGATGATAAAATTATCTTAAGTGAGTTTTGCCACCCCGCTTTAAATAATCCAAAACCTATTAGCGTAGAGTTTAAAGAGCAAGTTTTATTAATAACAGGTGTAAATGCGGGTGGAAAATCAATGCTACTTAAAAGCATTTTAGCTGCTAGTTTTATGACAAAATATCTAGTTCCTATGAGAATTAATGCAAACAAATCTCACATAAGTACTTTCAAAGAATATATAAGCATTATTGAAGACCCGCAAATGGCTAAAAATGATATTTCTACTTTTGCAGGAAGAATGTTAGCATTTGCTAAAATGAATGGTAAGAAAAATTTCTTATTAGGGGTTGATGAGATTGAGCTAGGAACTGATTTTGAAGAAGCGAGTTCATTATTTTTTACCCTAATTTGTGAGCTGAAAAAACACGGAAAACTAATAATCACAACCCATCACAAACGCTTAGCAATGTTACTTGCTAAAGAAGATAAAGTAGAATTATTAGCAGCTTTATATGATATTAAAAATGAGCGTCCTAAATATGAGTTTTTAGCGGGAATTGTAGGCAAATCATACGCATACGAAACAGCTTTAAGATATGGAATAAGTGCTAGTTTGGTTGAACTTGCTAGAAAAAGCTCTAGCGAAGCTGAGCAAAATATAAATGAAATGCTAAATAAAAACCTAGAACTTGATGCAAAACTTAAAATGCTAATTGCAAACAACGAAAAAAAAGAAAATAAATTAAACAATCTCTTAGAAAGCCTAAAAGATAAAGAAAATAAATTAATTGAAGAATACAAAAAACGCAAAAATGAACTAGAAAATGAATATTTTAAAGCAATAAATGCGGCTAAAAAAACTCTTGATTTTTCTGATTTAAAAGATAAACAAAGACAAATTAATGCAGCAAATGTATTAAAGCAGCAAATAAAACCAGAAAGCGTTAAAAGAGAAGAATTTAAAATAGGAGATTTTGTAAAATACGAAAAAATTAAAGGCAAAATCATAGCTTTAAATAAAAATATAGCAACCGTGCAAACTGATATGCTACAATTAAAACTTGATATTTCAATGTTAAAAAGAAGTGGCGAAACTCCTAAATCAAATTCTAGCAAAGTAACTTATGAAAAAAGTGTAAGCAATGCTAGCACTAAATTAGATTTGCATGGATTAAGAAGCGAAGAAGCTATTGAATTATTAGATAAATTTATTTCAGACGCACTAATAATTGGATTTGATGAGATTATCGTATATCACGGCATTGGAACAGGTCGCTTAGCTTATGCTGTAAAAGAATATTTAAAAACTAATAGGAGTATAAAAAGCTTTTGTGATGCACCTGCAAATGCTGGTGGATTTGGGGCTAAAATTATAAGATTGTAGGTTGAAAAATGGAAAACAAGGATTTTAAAAAAATAAAAAATATTTTATATTTATTAATTGGTGTTTTTGTTCTACTTAATTTTTATCTTTTTATGGATTCTAGAAATTATGTTAGATTATTTACAGAAAGCTATTTTCATTCATTAATAAATAAAGAAGAATTAAAATCTTCTCAAATGTTAAGCGAATTTATCGTTCAAGACAATAAAATTATCTCAAAAAATGATAATAGTCCTAAATTAAGTGAATTAGAAATTAAAGAATTAGTAAAAAATAATAGTTTTTACGAAGCTATAAAAGTAGATAAAAATCAATTTGACATAAGATATTATGAATTAATTAATGGGGCTTATTATGGCTTTAATAACCAATTTTATCTTACAAATTCTAGATTTTACCAATTTTACATACCTGTGCTTTTAAATATTTGTTTTTTTATTTTAATTTATAACTTATATAAACAAAAAAATCATATCTCAGCACAATATCAAAGAAGTATTAGCACATACACTAAAAGAATAGAAAAACTTGAAATTGAAGCAAGTATAGACCCACTAACTCAACTAAAAAATAAAAGAAGCTTGGAAAAATCAATCGTTCTTATGAAAAATCCAAAATTATTATTAGTTGATATTGATGAGTTTAAAAAAATTAATGATTATTTTGACGCTAATACGGCTGATGATTTATTAAAACATATTGCCTTAATTATGAGCGATTTTGCTGATGAAAACCACTTAGAAGTCTATAAGCTTGATGGGGATTTATTTGCACTTTTAGAAGATAGTATTGAAGATGAGCAACGATATGAAGAATTAGTAACAGAGCTTATGCAAGAGCTTAAAAATAAAGATTTAACAATAGAGTATAATCACCAAATAGCTAGCATAGTTTTAACGCTTACAATGGGACTTTGTTTAGAAAATGAAAACACCCTTAAAAAAGCATTTATTGCACTAAAAAGAGCAAAAAGAGATAATAAGAATTTCGTTTGTTATTCTAAATTTATAGATGAAGAAAAAGAATATTTCCATCAACTAAGCACAGCAAAATCAATTCAAAGCGCAATAGCAAAAGATGAAATCTTACCTTTTTTCCAACCTATTTTTGATAAAGATAAAAATATTACTAAATTTGAATCTTTAGTAAGAATTGTCAAAAAAACTCCTGAAGGAACTGATGTAATAACTCCAGGTGCTTTTTTAGCAGTTTCAATTAAAATGAAACAATACGAAATTATTGAAAATTTTGTGATAGAAAAAGTTGTTCAAACTCTAGTTGAAAATCAAGATATTGTTTTATGTGTAAATCTTGGCGGAAGAGATATGATTGATAGTGCTAAAAATAATAAATTCATAAATCTTTTAAGAAGAACAGGGGTTGCTAATCGCTTAATTATTGAAGTATTAGAAGATGAGAATATTTCACAAAATGAAAAAATAAAAGACTTCTTAAAAAGAGTGAAAGAATTAGGCTGCAAAATCGCATTAGATGATTTTGGTAGTGGATTTAGTAATTTTTCGTATTTATTAGAATTAATGCCTGATTATATTAAAATAGATGGAAGTATTATAGAAAAAATTACAAAAGATGAAAAAAGTGAAAAAATAGTCAAAACTATAGTTTTATTCTCAAAATCTCTAGGCATTAAAACCGTTGCAGAATTTGTAAGCACAGAAGAGATATTTAAAAAATGTATTGAAATTGGTGTTGATGAATTTCAAGGATTTTATTTAGGAAAACCAAGTCCAACTTTTACACAAGAAGAAATTGATTTAGACTTTTATCATTTAAAGGAAAAAAATGCTTAAAAAATTATTTATAGACCTTTTAAAAGAAGCTAGTGTTACTCCTGATGCTAAGAATTGTTATAAAATTACAAGTGAGTTTTTATCTAATTTTGATAATGAAATCCTAGCTATAAATAATACTACAAATCAAATTCTAAGCAAAGAATTTAACAAAGTTGGTTTGCATATTTGTTTTTGCGGACATATTGATGTAGTCCCTAGCGGAAATGGCTGGGAAAGTGAGCCATTTTTACCAACTATAAAAGATGATTTAATAATAGCGCGTGGCACTCAAGATATGAAAAGTGGCGTTGCAGCATTTTTATATGCAATTAAAGAATTTAGCAAAAACAATATTAAAAATATAAGAAAAATCAGCATTGTTTTAACAAGCGATGAAGAAGGCGATGGTAAAGATGGAGTTATCAAGGTTTTAGAAGAATTAGACAAAAGAAATGATTTGCCTAATATGTGCATAGTTGCCGAGCCAACTTGCGAAAAAAACTTCGGTGATAGCATAAAAGTTGGTCGTAGGGGTAGCATTCACGCAAACATAAGAATATTAGGAACTCAAGGTCATGCAGCCTATCCATCAAAATGCAAAAATCCCGTTCATTTAGGGGCTTCATTTTTAGCTAAAATTTCAGGATTTGATTTAGATAAAGGCAATGAGTTTTTTGAACCAAGTAAAATAGTAATTACTAATTTAAGTGCAGGAATTGGTGCATCAAATGTAACTCCTAGTGAGTTTAAAATTATGCTAAATGTTAGAAATTCTCCACTTACAAGTAAGCAAGATTTAGAAGATTTTTTAAGAGAAAATTTAAAGAATTTAGATTATGAATTAGAAATCAAACAAAGTTCAGAGCCATTTTATACAGACGCTAATTCAATACTTGTAAAAACTCTTAAAAAAGCCTTAGAAAATCAAGGTATTTTCAATACTAGCTTAAACGCAAAAGGCGGCACTAGTGATGCTAGATTATTTGCAAAATACGGCGTTTTAGTCTGTGAATTAGGCGTGGTAAATGATAAAATCCACGCAGCAAATGAAAGTGTACCTTTTAGTGAAGTTGTAGCTTTAAGCAATACATTTTTAGAGTTTTTAAACTTAATGGAGGCAAATAATGTTAATTAATAGCGAAATTGAACTTATTAAAAAAGAATTAAATGATGATGTAGGTAGGGGAGATTTATTCTCACAACTTGAAAATAATGAAATAATAAAAGCAAATCTTAAGGCTAAAAGTGATGGGGTTTTTGCTGGCGAGCCTTATTTTAAAGAGATTTGTAAAATGCAAAATATTGAATATGAATTATTTATAAAAGATGGACAGAGCTTTAAAAAAGGCGATATTTTAGCAAAATTTAAAACCTTAAAAACTACTTTATTAATGAGTGAGCGAACCATACTTAATTTTATTCAACACGCATCAGGGATTGCTACAAAAGTTGCTTCAATGAAAGCTTTAATAAAAGATTATAATGTAGCTTTGCTTGATACTAGAAAGACAAGACCTGGATTAAGAGTGTTTGAAAAATACGCAATTCGTTGTGGTGGTGGGCAAAATCATCGTTTAGGTTTAGATGATTGTATTATGCTAAAAGATACTCATTTGCTTGGAGTAAAGGATTTAAAATCTTTTATAAAAGAGCTAAAAAGCAAAATCCCATATTACACTCCAATTGAAATTGAATGCGATACAATTGAGCAAGTAAAGGCTGCTTTAGAAGCTAATGTAAATGCAATTTTACTTGATAATATGAGCCCTAGTGAGTGTGCTAATATAGTAAAATTAAGAGATAGTTTAGGCATTAAAGTTATCTTAGAAGCTAGTGGGGATATTAACGAAAACACCATAGTTGAATATGCTAAAAGCGGAGTTGATGTAGTAAGTTCAGGCTCAAATATTTATAAGGCTACTTGGGTTGATTTTTCTATAAGACTTGGTGAGTAATTATGGCTGATGATGCAGAAAAGACAGAAGAACCCACAGATAAAAAGATAGAAGACGCCAGAAAAGAAGGAAATGTCGCTAAAAGTCAAGACGTAGCAGCACTTATAACTCTTTGCGTTGGTTTTGGCTTTGCTTTATTTTGGGTTTATTTTTTGCACGAAAGAATTACGGCTTTATACATTTATTATCAGAGTTTAATAGGTAGTGAAATTGATAATAAATTGCTTTATAAAATAGGTATCAAAACTCTACTTGAACTTGCTTTAATGATCTTACCACTTGCTATTGCAATTGCTATTGCTGGAATTATTGCAAATGTTATGCAAATAGGCTTTAATTTCACACTCAAACCCATAATGCCTAATTTTGGCAAAATCAATCCAATCAAGGGCATTAAAAATATAATTTCAATGAAAAAGCTAATAGAATTAGTAAAAATCATTCTAAAAGTTAGCGTTATTTTTGGCATTGTTGGATATTTTATATATAGCTTTTTGCCAGGACTTAGTCATTTAGCAATTTTGCCACTGATTAAGCAAATGGAGTGGTTAAGAGATAAAATCATAATCCTTTTTGCAGCCGTTATTTGCTCATTTTTAGTATTTGGAATACTTGATATTTTTATAGTTCGTTTTCAGTATTTTAAAGGGCTTAGAATGAGTAAGCAAGAGATTAAAGATGAATACAAGCAAATGGAAGGAGATCCGCAAGTAAAGGCAAAAATCAGGCAAATTCAAATGCAAGCAGCAAGAAATCGTATGATGCAAGATGTCCCTAATGCTGATGTGGTAATTACCAACCCAACTCATTACTCAATCGCAATCGCTTATGATAAGACAAAGCATAAAGCCCCTGTGGTATTAGCAAAAGGAGTTGATAATATCGCTTTTAAAATCCGTGAAATAGCACAAAAACACGATATTCCAATATATGAGCAAAGAGAATTAGCAAGATCTCTTTATAAGATTTGTGAAGTAGGAGATGAAATCCCTGTAGAATTATATAAGGCAACGGCTGAAGTCTTAGGCGTAATTGCTAGAATGAGTAGAAGATAATTTAAATTCTTTTTAAGCACAATACAAAATATAAGCACCAAAAATCTTCATAAAATCAAAAAAATAATATCGCCAAATATAATTTTGAAAAATACTTTTAAATAGTTTTAATAGCTATTTAATAGTCATTTCAACGCTCCAATAAAAATTATCTACTCCAATAGCTTCAACAATACCGCTTCTTTTCATAATTTCTTTAATATCAGGTGAAACTCCTGCAATAAATACGGGAATTTTTCGCTTTTTAATGGCTTCTATTACTTCAAGAAAGGCACTTGCTCCTGAAATATCCATATAAGTTGTCCCACGCATAGAAAATATAATCGCTGTTTTATAATTTATTCTGCTAGTTAATTCTAAAATTTTATCCGTATTAGAAAATATAATAGCTCCCATTATATAAATTACTTCAGCTTGTTTTATATGTTGTGGTAAAGGAGAATTTAAATCAGTAAATTTCTCACTATCAAAATAATCAAATTTAATTTTTAAGTTTGAAATCTGAACCATTAAAAGCATTAAAGATAAAATCACGCCTATTAAAATTGCAATTGTTAAATCAAAAATAATAGTTGCTAACATAGTTGCAAAAAACTGAACTAAAGCACCTTTAAATCTATTTTTAAAAAAATATTTAATAGTATGCCACTCATTCATTCTAAATGCAGTTACAAATAAAATTCCAGCTAACGCACTAAGTGGAATTAAACTCATAATCGGTGCTAAAACAAGCATAGATACTAATAAAATTATAGAATGAAATATACCAGTAAGCCTAGTAACAGCACCAGACTTAATAGCCACGCTAGTTCTAGCAATAGCAGCAGTCGCAGGAACTCCACCGCAAAAAGGAACTAAAATATTGCCTAAGCCTTGAGCTATTAATTCTCTATCGCATTTAAGTCTAACACCAACCATTCTACCACCACTTGCACCACATAACAAGCTCTCTATCATACCCAATAAAGCAATACTTATTGCAGGAGTTATCAATTCTTTTAAGTGCAAAATATCAAAATCACTAAAAGCAAACCTATCATCTAAGATTATGTTAGTAGGAATTACCCCTATTCTTTGAATATCTAATGAAAAAATTATACTTATTAATGTAGCGACTATCAATGCAATTAATGAAGCAGGAGCGTATTTTTGGTATTTTTTAGGATAAGCCAACATAAAAACTACTACGAAAATACATATAAAAACTGAAATATAATTAATATCTAAATCCATTTTAAAATAATTTATTGTTTTTTCTAAAGTTGTAATTCCACTAGCTTTAACACCTAATAAATTATCAATTTGACCTAAAGCAATAATAACAGCAATTCCTGAAGTAAAACCTGTAATTACAGGCATAGGAATAAATGCAATCACTCTACCAAAATGAAATAATCCTGCAAAAATTAATAATAATCCAGCCATCAAAGTAGCCACAAAAACACCTGTTAGTCCATATTGAGTAGTTATGGCAATTAAAATAGCAGCCATTGCACCGGTTGGACCTGATATTTGATAATAAGCTCCACCAAATAACGATATTACAAACCCAGCTAAAATAGCAGTAATGAGTCCTGAAGCTGCACTTGCCCCACTACTAACACCAAATGCAAGCGCTAAAGGCAGAGCAACAGCAGCAACCGTAGCACCAGCCATTAAATCTTGTAATAATTTCATCTTGTTATATTCGGTAAATTCTAGTCTTAAATCTTGAAAATAGCTTTTCATCAAAACATTCCTTAGGTATATTTTGTTAATCATATCAATGATTGTTTTAAAACTAGCTTTTAATACAAAATCGCAATTTCTAATTATTCTATTAATATTATGTATAAATACTATAACCCCCCCCCAACCACTCTAAACAACATAAACAATACTTTAAATTAAAAACTAAAAAGCAATTAAAATCTCATTCTAAAACAACCTTCACTAACTACTAAAAACAATTAAAAACACACACCATAATAAAATAATCT